>JAFTNE010000255.1 GCA_017452035.1 Clostridia bacterium | reverse complement strand
ATCTTGAATAATACACCAGTAGATATCCTTAAAAATATCGTTTTGTACGCAAAATATTATTACAATATTTATGCTAAACCTATTGATAACGTTGATAATAAAATAAGAACTGCAATAGAGGAGTTCAGAAATAATCTTTCCGAGATGCCTGCTCCATTCTTGATGGAAATGTACTACTTGTATGAGACCATCAATGAAGAAGGCCGTACACTTATCAACGCAAGTCAATTTAACGAAATAATCAACATGGTTAATATTTACTTGATTCGTCGTTCTATTTGCGGTCTTGATACAAGCGATATTACTAAATTGTTCCCCGTTCTACTCAAAGACGTATTGAACGATTGTGATGGCAATTACTCTCAAATAGTTGATTATGTAAAGAAAAATCTCATCAATAAACAACGCGGTAAATCCACCGCAATGCCGGATGACGAACAATTGAGAAATTTCCTCGAATATGCCAATGTGTATACCCTTAGACTCCCATTAAGAGTTATTTTTGATAAGATTGAAACTCACAATAACCCCGCGCCCGTCAACTTGAAGAAATTAAGTGTAGAACATCTAATGCCTCAAACGCCCACGCCAGAATGGCTGTCTGTCCTTGGCAACATTGATGTAAATACTTATGAAAGAAATCTCCACAGATTAGGCAATCTTACACTTGCAACAAAAGTTGATAACAGCAAGATGAAAAACAAGCCTTGGGAGTATAAAAAGGCAATTTTGGCGGATACAGCACATTTGACCATTAACCAAGAAATATTAAGTAAAGAACAATGGACTTTGGCGGAAATTGATGAAAGAACCGAAAAATTGATTAATCAAATTATTGAGTTGTATCCATATTGTTCTGCTTCAGACGATGTTATTAAGAAACATGAAATCCTTTTGGATTGCGATGATGTTGTTGCGGTTGCGCACCTTTACGAGGAAGACGGTAGTGTCGAAGTTCTAGCAGGATCCGAAATTGTGAAATACAACAAAAATTACAGTGTTGAATCTTGGGTTCTTGATTTGTATGCCGAGCTTTTAGAAAGTGGCGTAATTAAAGAAACTGCCAAAGGTGCTGTCTTTGTTAGACCTTATTTGTTTATGTCACAAAGGAAAGCAGCTACAGCGTTAAGTGCTGCAGCAGGCCTTATTTTGTGTGGTAATAGAAATGGCTGGGAATATTGGAAGGATATCAATGGTAGTCCTTTGAACGATAATAAACAGCTAAAGAAAAAAATGACGGGCAAATAGTGTACCATGTAGTCAAATATGTAAGTTTCAAAGGAGAGCCTTTGCGCTCTCCTTTTTTTGCGCCTAAAAAATACTTAACTAACAAATAGTCCATTTCCCTTGAAAAGATTTGTAATTTTTGGTACAATATACAAAACAAACAACAAAAAGGTACACTTATGCGCACAGAAACACTTCAAACTGCATACGACATCGCCAATATGTATGCTCGTGCTAATCGAGCAACCTGCACAACGCCATCGCACGTGCTTTTTGGTCTTGTAAATGTAGATAACCCAGCCAAGGATATGCTTGCCAAGTTTGGCATGACGGCGCAAAATCTTGAGCCCAAAACATCCTTTTATACCAACTCTACCTACGGCTCCAACGCTCTCAACATCTTGGAGCAAATGTCGTCACGTGTTGCTTTTGAGTTGGGCGCAGATGACGTGGACTGCGTGCATGTGTTGCTGGCAATTTTGTCCATGAAAGGCGACTACGCCTACGATAAAATAAAGTTCTATTTGGAAAAGATGGGCAAAACTCCCAACGACTTTTTCCGTTACGTTGTAGACCAACTACCCAACAAGCAAAAACTCATCCGTTACATGAATAGTCCCGATGACATCCCTATGGGGGAAGTTCCCACTCAACCCACATTTGAAGTTACTCCTGTCACAACCGTTCCGGAGCGCCGTGACCAAAGCTCCATCGAGTTTGGTGTTGACCTCACTCAAAAGGCGCTAATTGGCAAAATTGATGACGTTGTTGGCCGTGATGAAGAAACTGCGCGCGTTATTCAAACGTTAATTCGCCGTACCAAAAACAACCCAGTGCTCGTGGGCGAGGCAGGCGTTGGCAAAACTGCCGTGGTTGAGGGGCTTGCGCTCAAAATTGCTCGTGGACAGGTTCCACACGAATTGCAAGGCAAAAAGATTATCGAGTTGGACCTTGCCAGCATGCTTGCCGGCACACGTTTTAGGGGCGATTTTGAAGAACGTATCAAGGAAATTGTCAACAAAGTGGTTGCCGACCAAGACATAATTTTATTTATTGACGAAATCCACAACCTTGTGGGCGCAGGTGGCACAAGTGACGGCTCTATGGATGCTGCCGAAATTTTAAAGCCTGCTCTTGCTCGTGGCGAACTGCGTATTATTGGCGCAACAACTTTGGACGAGTACCACAAGTATATCGAGCGCGACCCAGCGCTAGAAAGACGTTTTCAACCGGTGGTTGTTGCCGAGCCAACGGTGGAACTTGCCATACAAATTTTGCGTGGAGTAAAGGGCAAGTACGAAACTTACCACTCGGTCAAAATAACGGATGAGGCAATTGTTGCATCAGTACAACTGTCTGTGCGCTACATCACCGACAGATTTTTGCCCGACAAGGCATTTGACGTGCTTGATGAGGCGTGCTCCAAGCTGAAAATCTCCAAGCACAGTGTTCCACCACAAATTGCCGAGCTAAGTGCAAAACTTGCACGTGTAAAACGCCAAATGGAACACGAAACCAACGCAAACCAACTGATTGAATTGCAAAAGGCATATCGTCAACTTGCTTTGCAACTAGAAAATGCTCAAAACCAACACCAAGCACAACTCAAAGGTCAAAACATCACTTTGACTGCCGAAGACGTGCGTCAGGTTGTCAGTCAAATGACGGGCGTTCCTGTAACGGAACTTTCCCGCGAGGAACGTGATAAGCTCGTTCACCTCGAAGAGGAGCTTTCCAAGCGTGTTATTGGCCAACCACAGGCTGTAAAGGTGGTTTCTTTGGCAGTGCGCCGTCAACGTGCAGGGCTAAAAGACCCCAACAAACCTATTGGAAGTTTCATTTTTGTCGGCCCAACGGGTAGTGGCAAAACGGAGCTTACCAAAGCACTTGCCGATTGCTTGTTTGGCAGTGATAGTGACGTTATTCGTATCGACATGAGCGAATACATGGAAAAACAATCCACAGCCAAGCTTATTGGCGCGCCCCCAGGATATGCCGGCTATGACGAAGGTGGCTACCTCACCGAAAAGGTGCATCGCAAGCCCTATTCGGTAGTGCTGTTTGACGAAATTGAAAAGGCGCATCCCGACGTATTCAACCTGTTGTTGCAAATATTGGATGAAGGTAGATTGACCGATTCTCACGGCAAAACGGTGGATTTCCGTAACACTGTCATCATAATGACAAGTAACATTGGCGTTACTGATGCAAAATCTACCATTGGCTTTACCGGTGGCGACGACTACACAGCAATGCACGACAGTGTAGAAAAGGCATTGAAAAAGTTCTTCCGTCCTGAGTTTTTGAACCGTGTGGACGAAATTGTTGTATTCAACTACCTTGGCAAAGAGGAAACTCTCAAAATTACCGAGCTACTTTGCTTTGGACTTGTAAAACGCCT
>JAFTNE010000254.1 GCA_017452035.1 Clostridia bacterium | reverse complement strand
GACGAGGTATCTTGCCTAACGGTGGTGGATGGTAAAACCTACGCCATTGACGACAAGGGCAATCAATACCTTGTCAAAATGCGACTTTACGAAGTAGAGCAACTTTTGCCCAACTACTTTGTGCGCATCAACAAATCGGCAATTGCCAACCAAGGCCAAATTGCAAAGTTCAGGGCAACGTTTAGTGGAGCAGTGGATGTACTCTTCAAATGTGGCCACGTCGATTACGTCTCTCGCAGATGTTTTAGCGAAATAAAAAGGAGGTATCAACTATGAAAAAGTTTTTCAAGGAGTTTTGTCTTCGTGGTATGACGGCTGCCTGGGGTGGACCTATCATACTTGCGATAATCTACGGGATTTTGGGACTTACTGGTGTTGTTGTAACACTGGACGTCAACCAAGTTGTTTTGGGCGTGGTAACGTCCACGCTTATGGCATTTGTTGCAGCTGGCATAACGGCAGTGTACCAAGTGGAAAAGTTACCACTTATGCACGCGATAGTTTTGAACGGAGTGGTGCTTTATATCGACTACTTGGGCATTTACCTACTAAATGGCTGGCTTGCTGATGGCATTGGTCCACTTTTGATATTTACAGCAATTTTTGTCGTTGGCTATGCCATTGTGTGGCTTATTGTTGCATCAATTATCAAACACAACGCCAACAAACTGAATCAAAAGCTCAACACAAAGCAGTAAAAAGGTGTTACCATGATAACCATCACAAACCTAACAAAACGCTACGGCAATTTGATTGCTGTGGACAATCTTTCCCTGACCATATCCGACAATCAAGTTTTTGCATTGCTTGGGGTAAATGGCGCTGGAAAAACAACTACCATCAAGATGCTAACAGGCCTTGCACCAAAGGATGAGGGCACAATATCTTACGACAATTTGAGCATTGATACCCACCTCAAACAAATACAACAACAAATCAACCTTTCCCCACAGGAAACTGCCATTGCAGAGAACTTGACCGTTTGGGAAAATATCAATTTTATTGCCCAAATTTATGGCATGAGCTCGGCTGATGCCAAGGCCAAAACAGCGCAACTTGTTGAGCAGTTTGATTTGACAACCGTTGCCAACAAGCTTGCAAAAACGCTTTCGGGTGGCACCAAGCGCCGTCTTTCCATTGCTATGGCACTTGTTACAAATCCCAAGGTGTTGTTTTTGGACGAGCCAACACTTGGCGTGGATGTGCTTGCGCGCAATCAACTTTGGAAGCTGATTGAACAACTCAAAAGTCAAATGACAATTGTGCTAACCACCCACTACATGGAGGAGGCAGAGCACCTTGCTGATACTGTTGCCGTGATGAACGAGGGCAAAATTGTTGCACTTGGCACTGCAAAGCAATTGATGACGCAAACACAAACAAGCAGTTTGGAGCAGGCCTTTATCAAAATTGTGGAGGGTACTGTATGACAAGTTTAATTTTTGCCAAGCGCAACATCAAAGAGCAACTACGTAGCCCAATCAATTTGTTTTTCACCTTGGCATTTCCCATCTTGATGTTTTTTGTATTTCAGCTCATCAAATTGGGCACAGGTGCAACGGATAAAATTGTGCCAATGTTTGCCACTAACAATTTGATACCAAGTATTGCAGTGTTTTCTTACACATTTGTAAGTCTAACTCAATGCACCCAAATCGCCAAGGATCGGGAAACGGCATTTCAAGCACGCCTAACTGTCAGCCCAATGCAACCCAAACATTTCTTTTGGGGCTACTTTTTGCCAAGTTTAGCCATTGTTGTAGTGCAAACAACACTTTGTTTTGTCGTAGGACTTTGCTTTGGACTTAAGTTTACCCTCGGTACACTTTTGGCATTTTTGTCATTGATACCTATTTCTTTGTTTTACATTTGCGTAGGCATCATTTTGGGGTCAGTTTTGGGTAGCAAGTCTTGCGCAGGCGTAGCCACAATTTTTGTACAACTAACGTCTATTTTTAGTGGTATGTTTTTTCCTTTGACGGAGGGCACGTTTAGAGATATTTTGACCTGTTTCCCATTTTTACCCAGCGTTGCTATCCCTCAATGCTTGATAGCCCAAACTTATCAGGACATTGTTTTGTACGTATTGATATTATCAGCGTACACAATTGTGGCCTTTGTATTTGCGCATCTGCTTTTTTCCAAACAACTCAAAAACAAGTAATAGTGCAAAAAAAAGAGCAATCGATTGATTGCTCTTTATGTTTTGATTTGTTGTGTACATGTTGTAAAATTATTTTGTAGCTTTGCTCTTTTTGGTTCTGTTTTTGCAAAGGTAATAGATGCCGTAAAAAATGGCCATGTACACAATAAACAGCAAAATAACCAGCATTGGGTAAAATACGGGGTGTCCGTTTACCCAATCGTAAACAATGCTGTAAGGTGTGCCATCGTGGTATACAAAAAACATGTAGTTGTAGTCAAATGCGGCATTGGCTATCATGGCAAGCATACAAAAACCGAGCAATATGCCAACGGTAATAGGGATGTTTTTCTTCTTCATTGATTGCATTTGTGAAATAACAATGTACAACGAAGCAAAACCACTCAAAGTGTGTGTCGTTCCAGAAAAAATTGGCAAAATCGATAGCACAGGGCGTGAGTTGTAAATTTGTGAAGCGCCAAAGTTTCCAGCAACTGCACTCAAAATACCAAAGATAAACACAAAGTCAAGTGCTGCTTCTTTAACACGTCCCTTTGTAAATGCTGCAATGGGGATTGCAATAAATTGAATACTGCACAAAAACAGTGGCAAATCCTTTTGCCAAGACAATCCGTCATCGGATGCACCAATATTAAAGGCAACCCTAAACAACTCAAAACCATTTATCAAAAATGCCGTCCAAACAAGCACTTGGTTTTTTGTCTTTTCATCCTTATTTCTATTTTTGCGTCCCAAAAGCACTGCAAAGACAACCATCAGCACCATAAGCAGCGAAACGTGCAACAAATGTTGCCACGAGTAGGCTCCTTCGGGTGTGCCATACTCTGGCTTTCCAAAAAATGCTCCCATAGTTTTCTCCTTGTTTCGACAATAAGTTTATACACAAAACAAATTTTGCATATGGTTGTAAAAATTTGTCGGAACAACCACATGCAATAATCTCATTGTAAAACTAGCCAATTAGTTTATCAATCGTTTTATGGGTAGTATCACTTTAATATAACATTGATTTTTTTTGCAATTTGTACGAATTAAGCAAATTACATCTAAGTGATGCAATGAGCGTCAACACTAAAATACAAGTAGGGCTATGTTTGCATAATGAAAAAAGAGCAATCGTTTGATTGCTCCTTTCTAGCATTAGTCTTTTGCTTGTTGCTTTTTCTTTTTTGCTTTGCTAACAATCCAGTGGTACACAGCGTAAAACGCCACAATGTACACAAGAAAAGTACCAATTACCAACATTGGGTAAAGCACCGGATTGCCCTTTACCAAGTTGTAGTAAATAAAGTATGGTGTACCGTCATCACGCTTCAAAAACATGTAGTTGTAGTCGCCTGTGGAGTTAATGACCAACGCAACGGCGCAAACTGCCAGCAAAATACCCATTACCCAGTACATGGTGTTTTTCTTCATGGATTGCATGCCGGAAATAACAATGTACAGTGCTGCAAAACCACTCATGGTGTGTGTGATGTTAGAAAATATGTTGTAGTAAGACAGCACAGGATAGGTATTGTAGAAGTGTGCAGCACCAAAAGTACCAAACGTGCAACTCAAAAATCCAAAAACAAACACGTAGTCCAGCGCAGCCTCTTTCAGCTTGCCTTTGCCAAGTGCAGCAATGGGAATGGTGATAAACTGCATACTGCACAAAAAGAAAGGCAACTCCCACAACCAAGACATTCCGTTATATGATGCGCCAATGCCAATAAAAATGCGCATTGTCTCCACTGTGTGCATGATAAATGCCGTCCAGATAAGCACTTTATTTTTGGTTGCCATATCTTTGTTGCGATTTTTTCGTCCAAGTACAATTGCCATAACAATGGCTATTATCAAAGAAATACTAACGTGCAACATGTGTTGCCACGAGTATGCTCCCTCTGGTGTGGCAAACTCGGGCTTCCCAAAAAATTGCCCCATATATATTTATCTCCTCATGTAATAAAACCTAATCAACAAATTGTGATAGATTTTGTATTACTTAACAACATAATTCCTCGTGTTAAGTACACTAATTGTACTTGTTACAACAACATTTGTCAAACGTTTTGCTGTGTATATGCCTTTATGCATGCCTGTGAGCGTTATTGTAGTGCTGTTTGTTAGATGTTTGCTATACAAATGTAGTATGCACAATAACAAACATTTCAAACATATTGACAAACTGTCCACAGCTATTAATCTGACAGTTGAAGTGATGCCGTTATTTTTATTGTGAAAATATAGTCGAGGGTAGACAAAGATTGTATACTCTGGAAATGCAGTTGATGATTGCAACCTTTCTATATTGTAGCATTACGCTATCATTGTCCAACTTTCTGCACAAAAATAATATTTACACAAAAAAAGGAACAAGGCATTTTACCTTGTTCCTTGTTTTGTAAGTATTTGTAGTGTAAAATTAGATAACCCATTCGCCATCACGGAAGAGTGGTACAACTTTGCCATCAAAGCCAATACCATCAATGTTGATGTCCTTTGTGCCAACCATAAAGTCTACGTGTTTGATACTGCTGTTCATGCCACGTTCAGCAAGCTCAGCATCACTCAATGCGTTGCCGTTTCTTACAGTTGTAGGATAGCTTTGACCAAATGACAATTTGCAACTTGCTTTTTCATCAAACATTGTGTTAAAGAACAAAATTCCACTTTCAGCAATAGGAGAGTTTTTGCCAAT
>JAFTNE010000253.1 GCA_017452035.1 Clostridia bacterium | reverse complement strand
ACGTTTACTTGATCAACCTGTGGAGATATTTACACTTAAAACGAAGTTGACGCACTTGGACTCAGTTATACATCAGCTATTACAAATCCCACTTGCACAACTGCTGGTTACACCACCCACACATGCACAATTTGTGGCGATAGTTACACCGATAGTAAACTTGACAAACTTGGGCACGCTTGGGTAAAAGGCTCAACAATTATTCCTACCTGTGAGCAATCTGGTTTTACAACTTACTCTTGCTCTACTTGTGGCAGTTCCAAACAAGATGATACCGTGGCTCCACTCGACCACAGTTACAGCAACGGTACCTGCATCAATTGTGGAGCAAACGACCCCAACTACATCAACCCCGATACTCACGAACACAACCACACGGCAGTTGAAATAGCGCCCACTTGTACCCAAGTGGGCACAACAACCTACACTTGTGAGTGTGGCAACACCTACACCGAACAAACTTCTGCACTGGGCCACATTGACGAAAACCTCGACATTGACTGCGACAGAGAGGGATGCACGGGCAAGGTTGCTCCCAAAGCCGACAGCCTACTCGGTCTTGCAACAGCAAACGCACTTGGCTCTAAACTTGGCACGGACAGAAAGTACTACGTTGTCGGCAAAATTGTTAGATACTACACCGAAGGCGACGTTAAAAATGGTATCTTTTGGATTACGGACGAAAACGGCGTTGAGTTGCTCATCAGGATGCCTAAAAACGAAATTGGCGAACTTCACTCCACGTGGAAGTTTAGACTTTTGGTGGGCGATACCATCAAAATTTACGGCAAGGTGGGCAAATTTACCACAGCAAGCGCGCCCAAAGGCTACTATCCTTGTGTCGAAGGGGGTATTTTGGTGGAAATAATCTCCAAGCACACCTGCGACTTTACTACTACTCCTGCAACGTGTTTTGAGCCAGCCTACTGCATGTGCCTTGCAAGCTACGGCAATGCTTTGGGGCATACTGACGAAAATTGCGATAGCCTTTGCGACCGTTGCACTTTGCCAACTGACACTGTTAGAGAAGTAATCAAAACTCACTACGACTCCATCAAGGATACTGCAAACTTTGACACGACAAAAGGCACTGCAACTTGGAAGGGAACAGAATTTAACGTTGTTGTTGATAAAGGCACCTCTTCGCTCAACACAAACGGTACAAACCACTACCGAGTTCAAAACAACAACAATTTGACAGTGTCTGCAACAAATGGTAAAAAGATTGTTGCACTAACGTTTGTTTCAAGTGGCTCTACGTACGTTGACGAACTTGAATTGTTTTTGCAGTCGGCAGGATACACTTTCACAACCGAGGGCAACAACGTGACAATCAAGTTGGAAGGAGTTGACTCGGTAACACTTGCAAACACAAGCAATAAGGTTGCACGTATTGCAGAAATTTACCTATTTTACGTTGATGCATCTGCCGAGGCTTGATTTTGCTTACCAGTTTGCAAGTACAAATAATTTTGAGTTAGCAAACAACTTTGCTCGCACTACCTGATTTGACACATCAAATTAATACACGGGTACAACAAATGTAAAGCTACAAACAACTACAAAAACTACGCCTATCACCTTTGTGTTGGGCGTTTTTTGTTGCAACTTTATCAAAACGGGTGGCACATTTTGAGAAAATTCCTTTTAGGTGTTGTGATAAAATGCCTTTCGTGTTATAATGGTACAAACAAGTGTACACTGCTCGTGCATAAAGGAGGTAGGCTATGGCTTTTATTGAAACTAATCATACCGAAGTTGTTCTTCGCAAGCTTAAAAGTGATATTGATGGCTTTATGAAGTTTGTTCGCATTGCCACCATGGTGGGATTTTCTGCCTGGTACGTCTACCTGATAGTAACAAACTTTGCCTCCATCCCCCACCTAATTGCCTACGCGTTGCTGTTTGCAACGGTAATTTTTACCTTTGTTATAGAAAGAACACTAAAACCTAAAACAAACGATAGTCGCAAAAACAAGCGTAAAAAGGTGGAAAAGCGCCGTAATATTGGATTGACGACAAAAGTAATCAAGTACTTGGCAAAATGCATTACAATAGGCTTGGCTCTTTACGCATCCATCACCAACCCCACTTCCCAATGGGATTTGATACTCGACATTGTGTCCGTTGTAATGTTTGTTGTGTCCGTTTTGTGCGAGTTTATCACTGGGTT
Organism: Clostridia bacterium; assembly: GCA_017452035.1. GTDB lineage: Bacteria > Bacillota > Clostridia > Christensenellales > CAG-314 > Fimimonas. The sequence goes on along the minus strand of JAFTNE010000253.1, from coordinate 4,809 downwards.
TATCACCAGATATATCGATTACTTTACCATTGGCGTATCAATGGATATCAACGGAAGTGGCGTGGTAAACATTGTAAAAGACGTTGCAAAAGTTTTTGGCAACAAGCAACTGCAACTGGACGACATAAACAACGAATTGCTTTTGGACAGTGGCGAAAGCTTGTACACCGAGCAAGAGCAAAAAATACGCGCACTACTTGCCCAAGAGGCAGAGGCCCTTCGCGAGCAAAAGGCAGAACGAAAGAGGCAAATTGACGAGCAACTTACGGTTGCAAAAGCACAACAAAAACAAGCCAAAAAGGACAAGATTGCTGCTACCAAGGCAGAAAAGAAACGTATCGCCGAAGAAAAACGTCAAGCCAAGCGAGATAAAATTGCTGCCGACCGTGCCGAAAAACAACGCCGTCGCGAAGAAAGAAAACAAGCAAAGAAAAACAAAAAACCACAATAAAACATTTTGCCCCAATATCTTGGTAGGTATTGGGGTGTTTTTTGCTTTGAGCGATTGAAATTATCTCAAAAGTATAGTATAATGGTACAGATTTATACTAAATTACATAAAATGCGTATCAAACTGCATTTGGTATATATTGGAGAAGTATGAGCAAACTTGGCAAATGGCTAAAAACTGAATACCAAGAAACAAAACTACTTTTGCGCAGTGTGCCTGCCTGGGTGGTTACCTTGTTTGTTGTAAGCGTCATTTGCATGAACATCCTTGCAAACAAAACACTTGTGCAGTTGCCTTGGATAGCCTTGGACGGTGGCGTGCTTATTTCGTGGCTATCCTTTTTGTGCATGGACATACTAACCAAGCACTTTGGCCCAAAGGCATCCAACAAAATTTCCATTTTGGCAGTGGTTGTAAATCTGCTTACCTGCCTTATATTTTACCTGGTTAGCATCATACCATCCAACGCCAAGGACTACACCGAGCTAAATAGCATTTTGGGTGGCACGTGGTTCATTTTGGTGGGTAGCACCATTGCTTTTATCGCGTCATCCTTGATAAACAACGGGCTTAACTACCTAATTGGTAAGTGTTTTCAACGTGACCCCGATAGCAAACTTGCCTACGCTTGCCGAACCTACGTATCCACCTTTGTGGGACAATTTTTGGACAACCTCATCTTTTCGGTAATTGTGTTTATGGGGTTTGCGCCAATATTTTGGGATGGTTTTTGCTGGACGTTTGTGCAGTGCGCAATGTGTGCTTTGACAGGTGCCGTTGCCGAACTAATTTTGGAAATTGTATTTTCGCCATTGGGGTACAAAATCACGCAAAAGTGGAAAAATGACGGCGTTGGCAAGGACTACCTAGACTACATCGCAAAAGGACAACAACAATGAAAGTTTTGATTACAGGAACAACACAAGGAATTGGTAAGGCCATTGCCGAATTGTTTTTGCAAAATGGCCACAACGTGGTGGGAATTGACAGACAAAGTGCAAGTATCATACACGCAAACTACGTGCATTACCAAGTGGACGTACGCGACTACCCATACTTGCCACAAATTGACAACGTTGAGATACTCATCAACAACGCCGGCACACAAAACGAGGAGGATATCGACATCAACCTCAAAGCCCTTGTGCATATCACGGAAAAGTACGGCGTGCAAAGTGACATCAAGTCTGTTTTGAACATTGGTTCGGCAAGTGGGCATACTGGCTCGGAGTTCCCCGAGTACGTTGCAAGTAAGGGTGGCGTAATGGCCTACACCAAAAACGTTGCACAACGTATTGCAAAATTTGGCGCAACCTGCAACAGCCTTGACCCCGGTGGAGTGTTGACACCACTAAACGACTGCGTTGTAAATGATGCCGAGCTTTGGCAACAAATTATGGACGAAACTCCCTTGAAACGTTGGGCAACCCCCGAAGAAATTGCCGAGTGGGCATACTTTTTGACGGTCACAAACAAGTTTTGCACCGGCCAAAACATCTTGGTAGACGGTGGCGAAAGCATCAACTACCACTTTGTGTGGAAGGAGTAAAGCCATCAATGGACAATGGGTTAAGAATTATTAAAAACCTTACAAATATCATCAAGCACGACAACGTAGCAATGGAAGGAAAACTCATTTGCGACTGTGGAAATACTCATTTTGAAGTGCACCACTCTGGCAAACGCACAAGGGGTATCCTTGCGCCATACTTAGTCAAAAATGACAAGCAAATTTTGATACTTGCAAAGTGTCCCCGTTGTGGAAAGGTTATCACGGTTTTGGATAGTGGGCTGGACGGACATGCTGGATGTGTTACAGACAAAACGACACAATTGTTTTGTTTGAAAAATGGCGAGTGCCAATTTGAAATCAGGTTGATGTACAACTATCTTGAACAAAATTTTGAGACCAATTTGTTTGAGGATTGTTTTATTGAAATAAAAAGCAGTTGCTTCAAAAAATCTCGCAGTTTGTACGAGGGTTGGTAACACAAAAAATAAGAAATGCGTGACGAATTTCGTCACGCATTTTGTTTTTGCTACCTTTTAGGTGGCAAATGTTGCACTACTTTTTTTGTTGTATACAATAGGTATTAACATCGTAGGGGAGGCTATCAGCCTCCCGTATACAACCATTTGCCAATTCAATCGGGAGGATAGTATCCTCCCCTACAATTTTTCATTGGCAACACAACATCACAAAAGATGCCTGTCTAAAAGTATATGCAATGCTACTTTTTTTGCGTTGTTTGAGTCTTTTCGGTAGTTACCATTTGCATGGTTTGGTGCAATACATCCAAGCAGGCAGATATGCTTTGAGCATCAATGATGCCTTTTAGCAAATCGGCAAGCTGACGGCGTTTGTCATCTGGGGAAATGTTTTGTTTGTAGATTTCCGTTGCGTTTTGACAAACAATTTTGACAGAGGCAACAAAATCTGCAAGAGACATTTCCTTTGACAAAAGTTTTTGACGCATACTGCCAAAGTACAGTAGTTGGGTGTAGAATGCGCCAAAAAGGTCATCCTTCAAGATGCTTTTCATGTTTTTGCCCGAAAGGGAGGAAACAAACTTGAATATTACCGTGGCAAGCGCGCCAATTGTTGCAGTAGAAACGGCAGTATCCACCACTACCCCAAAGGTAAGCTTTGCAACCCTTTGCACAAAAATTTGGTCCACCACTGCGCAGACTGCCCCAAACACAAATGGCAAAATGACTGCAACATCAAACTTGTGCTTGATGTCTACATCCACCTTGCTAACAAACAGTTTTTTGCACAGTTGAGTGGCCAAACATGTTGCCACAGCATATGCCAAAAAGTAGGCGTTGTCGCAGTTTTTGATAAAGTTAAACAGCGACTGAATGAAAGTTTCAAAATCCATTTTTGTGATTCTCCTTTTATGAAAAACACAATCCCGAATTTTTCACTTTGTATTTTTGTCACACAGGCACACGCTTGGCGAGGCAACAAAAAAGCGTCCACCTTTGTGACGCTTTTATTGTACTATACGATTTTTTGTTTTGCAAAATAATGTGTCAACTATTTTGTTTTTGTTAAATAGAAAGTTACGACAGAGTATCTTGTGGAAACATATTCGTCTTGTTTGGTAACTTGCTTTGTCCAGGTGGATTGGTCAGCCAGCAAAAAGATGTGGTCGAACAGTTTGACACCAATGGCAATGTCATCTTCCACAACAACGTCAAATGCTGTAAGTAGGTGGGTGTAGTTGTAGGTTTCTTCCAATTTGTCTGGTTTGGTGCCATTGCCCTTTTTGTACTGCAACGTTGTTTGCGCAACGTAGTAGTTTTGTGCAACGTCAAGCGCACTTTCCGGCAGGTTGTATTGTAGCAAAAAGTAGTCCTTGGAGGTGCTGGAGTAGCCACTGCCATCATACCAGTGGGCTTTGGGTGTATCTGTCGTGCAAATAATGTAGTTTTTGGCATACTTTTCCGTACCACACACCACTGCGCCAGCAAACTTGCCGTTTGCTACAAGGATGTTTTGCAAAGTTATGGGGTAGTAGTTTGTCCAACTGTCGGAATAGTTGTCGTTAAAGTCGGTGCTTTCGCTTTCGCCATGTAGTTTGATGTAGTAATACTTTGCCGACTGCAAAAATTGTTGGCAAAGTTCATCACTGTACTCCACAAGCTTGAGATATTGCTTGTGGTAGGTGATAATTTCGTAGTCAGTTGAAGTTGCAAGTGTAAACAGTTTCATGGTTGCATTATGATTACTTTTTATCATTTATGGTCAGTTTGTAGATATCGTTTTTGGGTACGTTACGGTCCTTGGCTACTGCTTTGATGGCATCCTTTTGAGACATACCACCAGCAAGGTAGTAATCGAGGTGTTCTTGAATGCTCAGTTCGCACAGGGCGTTTGTTTGATGCTCGGCACGGTTTACCACCAGTACAAACTCCCCTTTGGTGTCCTCAATAACGTCACTGAGGTGGCAAAAACGTACACGTTCGTGGCTTTTGGAAAGCTCTTTTACCAAACAGCACTCTCTGTCGCCCAGTCGTTCGCAAAGGTATGCCATGTTTTCTTTGATGTCGTGTACGGCCAAGTAGAAAATGGCAACGCCAACTGTACCATCCAAAAGTTTTTCACGATCCTTTTTGCGTTCGGGCAGAAAGCCGTAGTAGGTAAAGGGTGGTTGGTAGCCAGAAAGCACAAATGCGTTTACAAATGCGCTTGGACCGGAAATTACAGTATAGGGCAAATCGCGCTCTTTCAAGGCATTTACCAAAATATTACCTGGGTCGTTGATTCCGGGCATGCCAGCGTCAGATATAAGTTCAATATCATCCCCACGCTCGTCAAAAGAAAGGACAACATCTAAGCTCTTTTTTTCGTT
>JAFTNE010000252.1 GCA_017452035.1 Clostridia bacterium | reverse complement strand
TCACATTTGATAGTTTGTTGGTTGTACATAGTTTTTTACCTCCTTTTTTTGTTGGCAAATGTTGCATCCCAATTGCCCCCTCTCAGCCACCTATGGTTGCAGTTCTTCCCAATGAGAGCCTTTTGTTTCTTCCAAGGTGCACACAAGCCTCGCACTGTGGGAGAGGTGGATTGCATGGCAAGACGGAGAGGGTTCGACTAAGACAATTACAACATTTACTTTTGTGTAAAGTTTGTACAACACTTTCATGAAATATACCTATCTTGCACAGCTATCACTTGTTTTGTTCAATAATATTGACTTACAGGCAAAAATGCTGTATAATTGTACCAAATCAAGGGAAATTCTTCCCAAAAGGAGCATTATTATGAAAGTTTTACTTTTGCAAGACGTAAAAGGCCAAGGTAAAAAGGGCGAAATTATCAACGTAAGCGATGGCTACGCAAACAATTTTTTGCTAAAAAAGGGACTTGGTAAGGTTGCCACAGCAGATACCATCAACGCAGTTGCCATCCACGACAAAGCCGTTCAAAAGCAAAAGGCGCAAGAAAAGCAAAATGCAATGGACCGTGCAAAGGAGCTGAAAGGCAAACGTGTTACACTTGTTGCATCCAAGGGTGCGCAAGGCAAGATGTATGGTAGCATCACCAACAAGGAAATTGCTGACGAACTCAACAAAATGGGCTACACTATCGACAAAAAACAAATTGTCCTAAAAGAGGCCATCCGTTCCACAGGTATCTACACCGTAACCATCAAGCTTTACGCCGAAATCTCCACCACTATCGAAGTTGTTGTGGAGTAAGAAACAACTGAATAATTAAAATAGAAACACTCTCACAAATTAGTGGGAGTGTTTTTTTGTTGTGGATATTTATTTGTTTGACTTTCTTCTATTATGCTCTTTGCAAAGCATTTGGCAATTTTCTACGCTGGTCTTGCCGCCTTCGCACCATGGTGTAATGTGGTCTGCTTCCATTTCGTCAATTTCGTAGTGAGTTTTTTCGCGATGTTCAGCAACGCAATGCGGACAAATACCTTGTTGACGTTCGTACGCTTGACGTTTTTGATTATCTGTAAATGCGCGGATATTGAGATGTTTTTCGTTGCCGGAAAGCAAATACTCGTAGATACCCGAACGTTTCGTCACGTCGTCGTCTTGCATCAGCAGTACAATTTTTTGTTCAAGCTCCTGTGGGTTGTACACGTTATTGCCATACTTGTTGTACATCAAGCCCCACTCCAAGCCCTTCATCTCCTTGCGATACTTGGGAAAAATGGTTTGCACCCAGTTTACCACCGATTGAAAATATTGCCACAGTGGCGTTGCGTGGCTATCGTGTTGATGCACCGACATATAGTCTTTGATGGTATAGCCATCTCTTGCGGATATCCAACGCAAAGCCGTTTCCAAGTAGTCTTGTCTGTTGACTTCGCCGTTGAGATACTTGTTTGCAAGCAGATATGCAACACATCCGTTTTTGGAAAAATACCTTTTTGCATCAGTCAGCCACTCGCCCGTGTAGATAGCATTGTTCAATTCTTGTTGCTTGAGTTGTACACCTGCAATGTTGATAATCTCAAACCAATCAAGCTTTTCCTTGTCAGTACCATTGCAGATGTAGACCATCAAAGTATAGTCTAAAATTTGGTCTTGCTCCGACTTGGTAAGATTGTGAAAAGCTCTGCTATCCAACGAAAAATCTCCGTTGACATACTGACAAATGGATATTGTGCGTTGTTGACCATCCAACAACTCGAAACCACCCTTTTCGTCATCTACCCAATACATAACGTTGAGCGGAAAGCCCTTTACAACAGTTTCGATAACGGCATTGCGTTGCTTTTCCTTGTAGACAAACTCCCTTTGAAAAGCCGGTCGGATGTTCAATTTGCCACCGTAGCCCACAACGCCATTTTCTTGACTGTCTACGTAGCCATCAACAATATCTCTAATTTTGATTTCGTAAAGTTCTATTTGCATTGTTGTTTTTTCCTTATTGTAATTCGTGCGTATGTAATTTTGTCCACAATTTTTCCTTCAGCATTTTTAATCATTCCCGGAATTGCCGTGGAAAATCTTTCTGATTGTAATTCTACGGTATATTTTTCGTCCGTTAATAATTGGTCTGATAACGTCGTCGTACAAGTATGCGGAAGTATGGCTGACGAGCCCCCCCCCGTTCGATAACGAGTAAACTAAATCTTTACCGTCATCACCTTTACGAAAAGCTACTATTTCAAATTGGTCGGGATTATACTTATCCAAAAATGTGATGGGTACCCCCATAACTCCATCGTAGTCGTAAGGAATGTCTGAAACCTTGTCCACATTGATTGCATCGTAGTTATCATACTTGGGATATTCGTCGGGATTGTATCTTTTGTACAATGGTAAAAATTCGCTTCTTTTTGTGGTAGGCAAATTGGTAAACCAGCACGCCATAATATGCTTTAATCGTTTACCATCAACTATTTTTTCACAATCACGGTCATCGGGAACCACAAGCCACATATCAGCATTTATGTTTCTATACCCAAGCCAGATTCGATCCTGTGAAAATAGCGGGAATATTTCTTTGTATGTTATAGAATTTTTATTACCAATAATAATAAATTCTTTGTTATATTCCATAAGCTGTGCTACATACTCACGAAATAATGAAAATGGTGGATTGGTAACGACAATATCCGCCTCTTTCAATAATTCAATACACTCTTCACTACGGAAGTCGCCATCTCCTTGCAAAACGGATAGACTGTTTTTGTCATTTTGCAACAGCCACTTGACGTCTGCCAAGTCAACCGCACCGTCGCAGTTGTAGTCCGCAACTTCGTTGATTTCAATTTTATACGGGTCTTTGCCACCTTCCGTTTTGACAATGACGTACTCATTTTCAAACAACGAGAGTTGCGCCCAAGCAATAGGGGATTGTCGGTAGCAGGTGCAAATGAGTTTCTTCAAACCCAAGTGGTTGAAATTCATTGCAAAGTATTTAAAAAAGTTGCTTTCAAATGGGTCATCGCAGTTACAAAACACCGTTTTACCCTTGAAATGTTGTTTGTAGTGATTTAGTTCTTGCTCGATATCTACAAGCTGGGTGTAAAACTCGTCATTTTTCGCCCTGCTTGCTCTGTGTAAACTGGAATTGTCTGCCATACTCTTGTATCCTTAAAATTTTGTTAAGAATATATTAATAGTAAAAAATAGTCTTGTCAAGACTATTTGGCTAAAATATTCCCGAAAAGACTATAATTGTAGTATGAAAAACAAATTTTCCGAAAGATTACGAGAAGCGAGAATACAAAACAAACTAGGGCAAGCGCAATTGGCAGAGCTATGTAATGTCAAACAATCTTGCGTTAGCAAATGGGAAAGAGGAATAACTCTTCCCGATGCAGAGATGTTATTTACAATCTGCGAAGTCCTACATGAAAGTGCTGATTTCCTATTAGGACTGAAAGACTATTAACTGACAAATAATATTTAGGCAACAAAAAAACTCTCACAATTTTGTGAGAGTTTTTGTTTTGCAAAATGTTAAATGAGTTTGAACTAAACTTATTTAATTTCAGCTTCTGCGCCAGCTTCTGTAAGTGTCTTAACGATACCTTCAGCAACTTCCTTAGGTTGAGCTTCTTTAACAACTGCAGGAGCACTTTCAACAAGCTTTTTAGCTTCTACAAGACCAAGACCTGTGAGTTCGCGAACAGCCTTGATAACAGCAATTTTGTTAGCGCCGATAGCCTTCAAAACTACGTCAAATTCTGTCTTTTCTTCAACAGCAGGAGCGTCAGCAGCAACAGCGCCACCAGCAACAGCGATAGGTGCAGCAGCACTTACGCCAAATTCTTCTTCGATTGCGTGAACAAGTTCGTTCAATTCCAAAACTGTAAGAGCTTTGATTTCTTCAATAAACTTTTTGATATCCATTGTTATATTCTCCTTGATAATTTAAAATTTTGTGGGCTTTGCCCGATAGTAGTTGTTGCATCCGTTGTGGTGGTATGCATACCTTTTTTGGGGTGCGTAAGTTTACGCAAAGTGTTGGTGATTACTCACCTTGTTTTTCTGCAACTGCATTCAAAGCAACTGCAAGGCCACGCATTGGAGCAGAAAGTACAGATACCAACATAGCAAGAAGAGTATCTCTGTTAGGTACTTTAGCCATAGCGTTACATGTAGCTGCGTCAGCGAATTTGCCGTCAAACATACCACACTTGATGCTCATAGCGTTGAGCTTTTTGATGGATTCTGCAGCAACTTTTGCTGGAGCAATGGCATCTTCGATACCAAATGCAAAGGAGCTTGGGCCGTTCAATGCTTCGTCAAACTCGGTGTAACCAAGTTCGTTCAATGCGATACGGAACAAAGTGTTTTTGTAAACTTTGTATTCAACGCCGTTTTTACGAAGTTCGTTACGGAACTCTGTGTCCTTAGCAACTGTAAGTCCCTTGTAGTCAAGTACTACAAAAGATTGGCAACTCTTGATTTTTTCTTTGAGTTGTTCAACAATCTCTCTTTTAGCAACTTGAGCTGGGCTAAGTTTGTTGTCCATTTTGTTTTTTCCTCCTTATTTTATTTTTTGATACCTTTTGTGGTATCTCGACTCTCCATTTATTAGAATTTGAGAGAGTCTCAAGCCACTTGAACAAGGAATAATTGCTTAGTGTTAACGCTTTGACGAGTAAAACGCAAACAAGACAAGCGTTATTGCGAATGAGCATACTTGGAAAGTATGTAATTGAGCAAAATGCTTAGGATTGTGCAGTGTTTTGCCGTCAAAAAGCAATTAGGCATTGAGAAAGGGGCTTAATAATTAAAAACCCTTGCACCGTAAAGGTACAAGGGTAGGAGTCATTTTGACTTTGTTAACCTGTTTGTACCTCGGCAAGATTTACTTGTACACTTGCTGTCTTTGGAACGGTTGTGGGTTAGTAAGTTAGTTTTTGTTATGCTTTGTAAGCAACCTTTACGCCAGGTCCCATTGTTGTAGCAACAGCAACGTACTTGAGGTATGTTCCCTTTGCACTAGCATGTTTAGCTTTGATCAATGCGTCCATGATTGTTGTAACGTTTTCCAAAAGCTTGTCCTTACCGAAGGAAACTTTACCGAAGATAACGTGGCAGATGGATTGTTTGTCAACACGGTACTCAACTTTACCAGCTTTGATATCAGCAATAGCCTTGGTAACGTCCATAGTAACTGTACCACTCTTTGGGTTAGGCATCAAGCCCTTAGGTCCCAAAATTTTACCCATACGACCAACCAAGCCCATCATATCAGGGGTTGTGATGAGTACGTCAAACTCGAACCAGTTTTGCTTTGTGATCTTTTCGATGTATTCTTCTGCGCCTACGTAGTCAGCACCAGCAGCTTGAGCTTCGTCAGCCTTTGCGCCCTTTGCGATTACGAGAACACGTACAGTTTTACCTGTACCATTTGGGAGAACAACAACACCACGAACTTGTTGGTCTGCGTGACGTGTGTCTACACCAAGTTTTACGTGCAACTCCAAAGTTTCATCAAACTTTGCAGATGCCATTTCGATAGCCTTTTCGATAGCTTCGCCCATATCGTACAGCTTTGTTTTATCGTACTTTTTCAAAGCGTCAACATATTTCTTACCTTTCATATTAC
>JAFTNE010000251.1 GCA_017452035.1 Clostridia bacterium | reverse complement strand
TAGGTACGTCACACGGAAATGCACATTGTTTTGAGCGTCGTTGTAATCGTATACAAGTGTTTTTGCAACGTGGCGTTTTGTGTAAGGGTCTTTGATAAAATCTTTTTCCTCATAGGTAAGATATTGATAAGCATCCCCCGTCAATATTTTGCCGTTTTTTGCCAACATAAATATTGGAACGGCTTTGTAACCATCTTTTTTGTTGGCGTAAATGTATGATGACACCACAACATAGTCGCCAATTTTTGCCCTACCCCAATACCAGTCGTTCATCAACAAAATCATCAATTTGTTTCCCCAATTGTGATCGTGGTAACCAGTACCAGATAGATTTGTTGTGCCATCAGCCGTTGTTAGCGTACCGTTTATCTTTCCTTCGGGAACAGCTGGTAGCCAAGCAAAGTAATCTTTGTTGCCAAAGTAGATATGCCCAGAATATGGTCGCCAAGATGGTACGCTTGCATCCAAAGTGAGAGCACACTCGACCTCATCATTTTTAAAATAGATATCGTAATGATTCAAGTCCCCCTTGACGTAGCAATCGCCAATGCGCACACAACAACCCTCGGTAGAAAAATCGTAATCCTTGCTTTTGACTTCCGTGCGAATTTCCCTTCCGTTGGGATGAATATAGTTAAGCGTTACATAGGGCTTGAATGCCTTTGCAAATGACGTGACATGTTTTGTGTAAAAAATAATAACAAGGCTGGATCCATCTGGGTATTTAGAATCGAAGTACCACCACTCGTAACTGCCAGACTTTTGTTGCGAACGAAGACCATCCTCAAATGGTTGAACTTTGTCCGTTAGCCCCAGCTCTTGTGGTTTTAACATTCTTACGTTACTCATACAAAATCTCCTACAAGTAATTATTAATAGTAAAATTATACCACAAAAAGATAAACTGTACATAAACTGATAGTTTTTTTGTTACAAAATAAGTAGAACTTGTTTGTTAATATTTATAGCAATATAGAATAACATTTGCAAATTTGCATAGATAATCTAAAAATACTATTTTAAAAACAGTTCCATTTGCTAAACAAACAAGCCTTGCTGCGACAAAAACACCCAGCTACTTGTATAGGTAACTGGGTATTTGTTAATTTTGTACACTTAGTTGTTTTTTGCTTGCTGGTTTATGCCCTGTGTGACAAACTGCCACTACCAAAGTACACCAAATAAAATGCATTTTTGCACATTGAGTGCAAACGCACACAAAGTCAAGCGTTAAAAAGGCTGGCAAATAACGTACATTACAATACAATAAATACGCAAGAACCGGGGGCAATTTCCACTTGGCCGTTTGCCTCAACGCCGTTAAGTTCGGGCAATGTATCGTTTTCGCCAAGGACAAGTTCTTTGCCGTTTAGGCACATTGTGCGAGAGCGCATACCTGTTTTGCCTGTCAATGCGTAAACTTGCGCTGTACCATCAAAGCTTACTGTTGTTGTATCTGTCCAAGAGTTGTTGATAACAAGGTAAACGTGGCCGGGCTTGCCATCTTTGCGAGAGTGGCAGTAAACGTGGGCGCCTTCGACGTTGGCAAAGCCTGTATCGTAGCAAGTTTTGCCCATCAAACGGTTCCAAAGCAATACTGCAAAGTAGTTTGGACGTGGCTCGAACGTGCCATGTTTGAGATAGCCGTAGTCGGAAGATGCCAGCGTGTTGTGGAAGATGATACCATCAGTAATGGTTGTAAAGTGACCAAGTTCGTTCAACGTACGAGGAACGTCTGCGTAGGTTGATGCCCAAGTGTTACCACCACAACCTGCATCACCCGACTCGGTAACCCACATTTGTCCACCGGGAACGTACTTGTCACGGCGAGCTGTGTATTGGCTTGCGCAAAGTGCAGGAACGCCAAGGTATTGTTCGCTAAGGATTGCCTCGTATGGCCAGTGACCACCCATTGCTGCACCACGCTCGGATACACCATTGTAGTAGTGGTAGCTAAATACGTCCAGTTTGGATTTGTAGTCGCCAAGAAGCTCTTCGGTGGTTACAATTTGGAAACCTGCTGCCAAGCCACCACCTGCACCATCGTTACCCATACCAAACATGTTGATATCGCCAACTGTGCAAGGACCAACAAACAAACACTCGGGGTAGTTTGCTTTGAGCCATGCACCAAACAAATCGTGGTCGCGTGCGTGGTCAGCTGCTGTGTAGCCCTTTGGAAGACCAGATACAGCAATCAAGTTAGGTTCGTTTGTAAACTCTGCTGCAGAAATGGGTACACCGTAGTCCTTGGATGTACGGAACAACAAATCAGCTTGTTCAAAAGGCATTGGTTCGTCTGCGCTGTGGATACCAGGGCAGTTAGCAATGGAAACCAACAATTTGCCGTCAACAGCCTTTACAAAGTCCAACAGATTGAGCCATTGTTGTTTTGTAAGAACGTTTTGGAAACCTTCGGGAACTTTGCCGTTGTATTTGTTGTCAAAGTCGTAGTAGGTTTTGTTTGCCCATGTACCAGATACGCGTACCC
>JAFTNE010000250.1 GCA_017452035.1 Clostridia bacterium | reverse complement strand
TTACCAAAAGGACGGCCAAACATACACTGCAAATACACAGTTTTCCGTTGTGGAAGAACCCGTTGTTTTGACAGGCATCTCGGCAACGTTTGCAAATTCAACTTTCTACGTGGGACAGTCTCTTTCTACAAACGACTTTGTAGTGTTAGCATCCTTTTCAGATAAGAGTGAGATGGTAGCTACAAACTTCACTATCACGGGCGATACCACGTTTACAACAAGTGGTAATCACTCAACAACACTCTCCTACACACACGAAGGTGTAACCAAAACTTGCAACGTTATTTTTGAAGTTTTGCCCGAGCCCGTTACATTTGTTGGCATATCGGCAACCTTTGTAGGTCAACCAATCCAAGAGGGCGAAACGCTTACAAAAGACCATTTCTTGGTGCACGAGTTGTACTCTGACGATAGCAAAATTAACGTTACAAACTTTACGTTTAACAGTGTAGATACATCCACAGCCGGCACAAAGCAAGTAACAATTACCTACCAAAAGGATGGTCAAACTTACACTGTGTTTGTAGATGTAAAGGTAGTGGCAGAACCAGTTGTTTTGACGGGTATTTCTGCAACTTTTGCAAACTCGAAGTTCTATGTTGGCGATACACTTACCACAAACGACTTTGTTGTTAGCGCATCTTATTCTGATAACCACGATAGTATTGTTACCAACTTTACTATCACTGGCGAAAACATGTTTACTACAAGTGGTAATCATACCGTAACACTTTCTTATACATACCAAGATGTAACACAAACTTGCGATGTAACTGTGGTTGTTTTGTCCAAGTTGACGGATATTATTGCTCAGTTTACAAACAATGAGTTTTACGTTGGCGACACTTTGACAGTGGATGACTTTGTTGTTACGGCTATCTTTGCTGGCGAACAACCTGTACAGGTGGAAGGTTTTACCATCAAGGGTACAAAAACCTTTGACACAGACGGAGAACACACAACTACAATTTCCTATACCTTCCAAGGCATCACTCAAACTTGCAGTGTAACAGTAAAAGTTTTGCCAGTGCCAGTAACACTTACAAGCATTTCTGCCACCTTTAACGTTGCAAAGTTCTACGTTGGCGACACACTTGAAAACTCCAACTTTGCAGTTACTGCAACGTTTTCAAATGGTAGCAAAGCTAATATTCTTAACTTTACCATCACAAGCCCAACCACATTTACAACAAGTGGAAATCACACAGTAACACTTTCTTACACATACGATGGTATTACAAAAACTTGTGACGTAACCATAAACGTATTGGCTGAGTTAACCCTTTCAGGCATCACAGCAAAAGCAACTCACAGCGATTTTGAAGTGGGCGAACAACTGAAACTTGCCGACTTTGTTGTAACAGCACAGTTTTCGGACGGTAGCAGTTTGACAGTTAGCGACTTTACCATTGTTGAGCCAACTGGCGAACTTACAACAGCTGGTCAAGTGGAAGTAGAGCTTTCTTACACCTTCAACGGCCAAACACGTAACGCAACTTTGTACATTGACGTTGTCGAAGTTCAACAAGAGGTTGTCAACTACGGCATGCATGGAATTTTGTCCAAGGATGGCAAGAGCGTCAAGGTTGCAAACACAGCCAAAGTTGTTGATACAACCGACCTTCAAATTCACTTCCTTGAATTGGGCAATCAAAGAACAGGCGACTGCACATACATCAAAGCTGGCAATACAGACATTTTGATTGACGCTGGTTCTTACTATGATAGCACAATAACCATCAGCAACTACATCAACCAATATGTTACCGATGGTATTTTGGAATACGTAATTGCAACACACGCCCACGAAGACCATATTGCTGGTTTTGTTAACC
>JAFTNE010000249.1 GCA_017452035.1 Clostridia bacterium | reverse complement strand
TATTGTAGGGGGTAAAGCCACAAACCATAGGTGCAAGTGTTATGGTGTTTTTGCCCACTTTTCTCACGAAAGTTGTATTTAGACAGTTGGCAAGAATGTCTCCCTTTTGCTGACTGCTCCTTGCAAAAAGACAGTACACTCCTGCATACACTGGCACGGCATAGGTTGTATTGCCTACCTTGCCACTTTCGGCAAAGTTATCCAAGACCAGCCCAACGTCAACGTCCAAGGGGGAAAGTTTATCTATCACCTCTGCACCCACCCCACGAGAAAAACACAGCATATCAAAACTTTGACCTTGGTCAAGTTTTTCCAACAATTGCGTTTCCGTTAACGTTGTAACGCACACAAAAAGGCCTTTGTTTTGTTGCTCAAACTTTGACGCTTGCTTGGTGAACCAACTTTGACGACTACCACTGCCACCCTCAAAACTATCCACCAGCCACAAATTGACAACACCCTTGTAACCAACGTTTGCACCCGTTGTGGGCATTTGAGGTAGGTTGGGCAAGGCAAAGATAAACACACCAAATATTGCCAACACCACCAGTGCTTGCGCAACAAGTTGTGGCGTTATTTTTTGTAAAACAATTTTGCTTTTTGTTTGTGATGCCGTTGAGCAATCTACCACCTTTGTCTTTGCCATTTTTTCTCCCTTTGGTATTGTAGTAGTATATGAAAAACAGGTCAAAAGCTTGCAAAAAGTGGTAAAATTGTGGGCGATTTTCAATTTGGGTATTTACATTTATTAATTTATACATTATAATTGATATGTTGTGACTGTAATTTTGCAGTACGCAATTGGGCACAACTACTCCCTTTGTGATTGCACAAAATTGTGCATCCTGCCCCGGGGAAATACTTGTAAAGGAAAAGTTTTTTATGAAACTCAACACCAAACGCACAATTCTTGTGGGATTTGCATTTTTCTTGATTAGCGCATTTTGGCAAGCGTATGATGCTATCATCCCACTTATGCTCACAAACAAATTTGGTCTTGACCAAACTTGGTCGGGTCTGATTATGTCCTTGGATAACATCTTGGCGTTGTTTATGTTGCCAATTTTTGGTGCATTGTCCGACAAGACAAACACCAAGTACGGTAAGCGCAAGCCATTTGTTGTTATAGGTGCAATTTTGGCAGTAGTTTGCTTTGTAGGTTTGTCCTTTGTTGATGCAGCACAACTGCAAAAGATCAAGGACGAAAACGTTACCAACGCTACCTACTGGGAGCAAAGAGCCGAATACCAATTGTCCAACCGTGAGTATCACTCCATCACAAATGCTAACGTTGACGAAAAGTACGACTTGGATGATTACGCATCACTGGTGCGTTACAACAAGCGCTACGACAGCTTGACGGATGCAGAAAAAGCTGAATTGCAAACTTGGTACGAAGGTTTGGACTACGATGCAGTGTACTCCTTTGACACGGAAACAGATACTTACACAATCTACGCTAACAAAGATGCCGTACCGGAAGGGGTTCGTACAACAAGCACTTACTCCACACTTATCTCCGGCGCAGAAAGCTTGTTTGCAAAGGAAGTCACAAAGGGCAACGTGTTTGTTTTGGTAATATTTATCATTATATTGCTTATGACACTGATTAGTATGGCTACCTTCCGTTCGCCAGCAGTTGCTTTGATGCCAGACGTTACAGTAAAACCACTGCGTAGTAAAGCAAACGCTATCATCAACTTGATGGGTACAGCTGGTGGTATTTTGGTACTGCTACTTGGTATGGTGTTTGGCACAGGTAAGGTGCAAAATCAACTGATGGACTACCGTTGGTTTGTTGCAACAGTTTGTGGCATAATGCTGATTGCATTGACAGTTTTCATTTTGACGGTAAAGGAAAAGAAATGGAACCAAGAAATGCTTGACGAGCAAGCTAAACTTGATGCCGAAGAACAAAACAATCAACCCCAACAACCTACCGAAGCTCCCGTTGTATCGGACAAATTGCCCAAAGATAAACTTATCTCTTTGATATTTATCCTTGCATCAGTTGCAATGTGGTTTACCGGTTACAATGCAGTTACAAGTAAGTACAGCGTTTACGCCGTAAACGTTTTGAACAAAGACTACAACACCACTCTGCTTATCGCGCAAGCAGCAGCAGTTGTTGCATACATCCCCGTTGGTATTGTCGCCAGCAAGCTTGGTCGTAAAAAGACCATTTTGATTGGTGTTGGTATGTTGTTTACAGCTTTCTTTGGAGCAACATTTATCACTGCATCATCTCCCGACTTTGTAATTACACTTTTGTTTGCATTGGCTGGTATTGCATGGGCAACCATCAACGTAAACAGTTTCCCAATGGTTGTAGAGCTTGCACAAGGCTCCACAATTGGTAAGTACACTGGCTACTACTACACAGCAAGTATGGCAGCGCAAGTAATTACACCAATACTTTCCGGCTTTTTGATGGATACATTTGGCACAATGTCAATTTTGTTCCCTTACGCATCCATCTTTGTTGCCATTGCATTTGTAACAATGTGCTTTGTAAAGCATGGCGACGCAAAACCCGAACAACCCAAAGATAAGCTTTC
>JAFTNE010000248.1 GCA_017452035.1 Clostridia bacterium | reverse complement strand
TAGCATAAATCCTAAAGAAAAGAAATAATGAAATCCTGCTCTGCAGGATGAAATCCAAACGAGTTCGGATGAAATCTTCGCCTACGGCTTCAGATGAAATCAAATCCGCCTCTCCCTAACCTTGCGAAGCAAGATTTCATCGCGTAGCGATTTCATCCACGAAGTGGATTTATTCCGACGCAGGCGGATTTAACTGAAAAAGACCAATCACAAGGACGCGTGGAAGCTGGGTATTGCTATGCGGGGTGATGTTTTATCTGATTACGCTATTTGTGGAGATTGCAAGTGCCATCTCCGCATTACGCAAGATACCGCCAAGGCGGTATGCGGCACAGCGTACGGCTACGCCGCGCTGTTGCCGACAGCTTCCTCAACCAAATAAAAAACCGAGTCACAAGGACTCGGTTTTTTATTTGGTGCTGGTGATAGGAATCGAACCTACGACCTAGTGATTACGAATCACTTGCTCTACCGACTGAGCCACACCAGCATATTGAAGTGCATCAAAGGATGCACTACTTTTTTGAGTTTTGATACTGTTGAAAATTTGCAATGCACTAAGCATTCCCCAGTGCAAGCACATCTTTGCTCCCAGCTTATGGCTATACCCTCTCCGTCAGTCTTGCGACTGCCACCTCTCCCAAGGTGAGAGGCTTTAATGGATTTAGCATTGGTTGCTTGCTTGAAATATTGCTTTACTTATTTAAAACAAGGCAAATCTCGTTGACGCAAGATATCAACTAATTGTTTGCAAGATATTGCTTTAAAGCTTGGGCAAGTTGGTCGGGGCAGGACGTTTGCTTTGGACCACACTTGATGCCTTCGAGACGCGCAATTGCGTCACCAATATCCATGCCTTCTACAAGCGCGCCGATACCTTTAAGATTACCGTTGCATCCACCATAGAAACTTACGGTGCGCACTTTGTTGTCGATAACGTCAAACGTAATTTCGCGTGAGCATGTGCCTTTTGTTGTGTATTTCATAGTTACGTACCTCGTACTTTTGTGCAACTATTGTACAACACTACTATGATTTTGTCAAATGGTACAAAACAAAAAAGAGAACTTTCCTAAAAGGTGCGTTCTCCTTTTGTATTGGTACGTTAGATAAACTTGTTTTGCTAACTTTACCACATCATTTGTGGCGTGATAGTAGCCTGTCAAAATGTGGTTTTGTGCAAATGTAGTTACTCTTCTCCGTAGGTTGTAACGTTGTTGCCGTTGTTCCAAAGGGTGTCAAGGGCGTACACGTCACGCGTTTCTTTGTGGAAGATGTGTACAATGATATCGCCGTAGTCCACGCAAATCCAACGGCCTTCGCTTGCGCCTTCGTGACGGATGGCAAACTTGCCAAGTTTTTCCATTGTGCCTTCGAGGTGGTCGAACAACGCCTTTACTTGTGGAGCAGACTTACCAGAGCATACAACAAGATAGTCGGCAATGTCGGACATACCTGCTACTTCTACAACTTTGATATCCAATGCAGATTTGTCGGAAAGGGCTTTGCAGATGTTGAGAACAGTTTCGTTAGTGATGTTTTGCATATAATTTCTCCTAAGGTGTGTTTGTATATTTTAGTGTATGTAATTTGTTTTTGTGGGTGTGAAAAACATTACAAAAGGGTAATTGCTTTTGCATTTTTTGGGGATACGTATTAAATTTTTGATATAGTTTGCAATTTTGTATCGCACCTGTACTAGTTGCCTTTTGTATAAAAGTTGATGGCATCTTGCGT
>JAFTNE010000247.1 GCA_017452035.1 Clostridia bacterium | reverse complement strand
TTTTTCCCGTTTACTTTCGCTTTTATCTGTGATACAACGACACAAACGCAAGGCAATAATTTTGGAGAAATTAAAAGTGCGAATAAGGCAGGTAATCTCTCTTTACTTCTCAATATTCCAAGAGTGCAAGGTTGCAAGAATATTAATAATTTCAGTAGGTGTTCAGTTGAGGTCTTTAACGGGTGCGTTCTATAATTGCAGTAGTCTCACCAGCATCACAATTCCTAATGCTGTAACAAGTATAGGTACCTCTGCGTTCAGAGGTTGCACCAGCCTCACAAGCATCACAATTCCCGAAGGTGTGACAAGTATCGGTGATTATGCGTTCTATTGTTGCACCAGTCTCACAAGCATAACAATTCCCGAAGGTGTAACAAGCATAGGTTATTCTGCGTTCGGTTGGTGCTCCAGTATAACAAGCATCACAATTCCAAGTAGTGTAACAAGTATAGGTAATTCTGCGTTCTATTGTTGCGACAGTCTCACAAGCATTACAATTCCAAGCAGTGTAACAAGTATTGGTAATGAAGCGTTCTGGAGTTGCGACAGTCTCACAAGCATCACAATTCCAAGTAGTGTAACAAGTATCGGTAATTATGCTTTCTATTATTGCAGTAGTCTCACAACAGTGTACTATGTAGGCACGCCAACACAATGGGAAGTTATCTCAATTGGCTCATACAATACTTCTCTAACCAATGCAAACATTGTGTTTAACTACACTGGTGAAGAAAACTAACACCAATCCCAACAAGTAAACCCCAAACAACAATCACCTTTTGTGGGCATTCAACTTAACTAAATAACATATCAAGGAGAGCATCACAGCTCTCCTTTTTCATGCTCTTTTTGTAAAATATCTTTATATTTACGAATTTTGGGTATTGTAATCTGTCCGTCCTTTTGCTATAATCTATTTGTAAAAATTTGTTTTGCGAGGTAATCGGCATGATTAACTACATCAGCGATAAAAAACTTCTCACTCTTTCCAACGGCAGTATTGCTTACGTGTTGTACGTCAACGATGCAGGATACGTAGAAAAGGTGTACTTTGGCAAAGCTCTTGCCCACCTTGACGACTTTGCGCAAGTGCGTGATGCCAAGTACTTTACATCCAGCTACTACGATACAACCGATGGCACTCAAAAAATGTACACCGATGGTTTTATGGTGGAAACAGGCTTGATGGAACTATCTTCCCACGGCGTTTGGGATAAGCACCACACAGCAATTTTGTTGAAGGACAAAACTGGCAGTTACGAAAGTGATTTTAGATACCACTCTCACAACATTTGCAAGGGCGTACCAGTGGTGGATGAACCCATGCCACACGCACATGGGGATAATGCTGAGACGCTGGAAATTGTCTACAAAGATATGCACCGAGATATTTTTGTTACCGAATACCTTACAATTTTCCCAGATAAGGATGTTATCGTAAAGAGCTTTACCATCAACAACAAAACGGAAAGTGAGTTGGAAATTTTGCGTGCTATGTCCATGCAGTTGGATCTAAGCAGTAAAAACTACAACTTGGTAACCTTCCCTGGACGTTGGGCTCGTGAGCGCACCTATCAAGAGCGCACACTTGGCTACGGCACACAACAAGTAAGCAGTAACTTGGGCCACTCATCTCACGATATGAACCCATTTGTATTTTTGAAGGCCAAGGATGCCACAATGGACTACGGCGAAGTTATTGGTTTTAACCTTATTTACAGTGGCAACTTCCTTTTCCGTGCTGACGTAAGCAAGTACAACAGCACACAAATCAGCTACGGACTTAATGACGAAGATTTTTGCTGGCACTTGCCAAGTGGCGAGCAGTTTGCAACACCCCAAGCTGTAATTTCCTACTCCTACCAAGGTGTGGACAAAATGTCACAAAACTTCCACGCATTTATCAAGCAAAATCTCATTACCTACAAGGCTGACCGAGACTACAAACCCGTGTTGTTCAACTCGTGGGAAGGTTGCTACTTCAATTTTGATACCAATTCCGTAATTTCCTACATAAATGATGCAGTGAAAATTGGCACCGAGTTGTTTGTTTTGGACGATGGTTGGTTTGGCGCGCGCAACGACGATACAAGCTCTCTTGGCGATTGGTTTGTAAACACCGACAAGGTAGATTTGCACAAAGTTATCGACCACTGCAAGCAACTGGGCATCAAGTTTGGTATTTGGTTTGAGCCGGAAATGATCAATGCCAACTCCAAGCTTTTCCGTGAACATCCCGAGTACGTTTTGGGCAACCTCAACAACAAACAACTTAGTTTGTGGCGTAACCAAATGCATTTGGATTTTTCCAACCCACAAGTTGTGGATCACATCTACCAACAAATGAAGGCATTTTTGGACGAGTACCCTGTTGACTACATCAAATGGGACTACAACCGTTCCGTTGGCGAACATTTCTCAGCAGTGCATGGCAAAAACCAAGGGGAAATTTACCACCGACTTGTACTTGGCTACTACACACTTATTTGTCGCTTGACAAAAGATTACCCCAACATCATGTTTGAAGGCTGTTCTGGTGGTGGTGGACGTTTTGATATGGGCACGTTGTACTTTGCTCCACAAATTTGGACAAGCGACCAATCTAACCCAGCTGAACGTATGTTCATCAACTACAATACTTCACTTGGATACCCACTTTCCACAATGGGTGCACACGTAAACGACTCCAAAATGGGCAGTTACACAACCAAAGCACTGCTTGCTTTGTTTGGCACCTATGGTTACGAAATGAACCCCAATGTGTTGACTGCTGATGAAATGGAAGAACTATCAAAAGTCGCACAACTTTACAAGGGCTACCACAACGGTGTAATTGCCAATGGCACACTGTACCATTTGCTTTCTCCAAATGACAGTAACTTTACCTGCCTACAATGCGTTGCACCAAATAAGGCCATTTCACTTGTACTGCTTATGTCCAAACTCAGTGAGCCAGCAGCACTCAGTTTCCTAAAACTCAAAGGCCTAGATCCCAACAAAAAGTACTCCAACAACATCGATAACTGCGTACACACAGGCGAGTACTACATGCAAGTGGGCATCAACCTTTCGGTGGTGTGGTTTAGCGAGTTTACAGCATACCTTGCAATTTTGACGGAAGTAGAGTAGGTCTATTTGGTTTATTGCATTGCTAATACTTGCAATAACCAAATAGCTTGGTAACATAATTGCAAAATATACAACAACTGCAATACCTGCATCCAGCGAAAGTTTTGCAATGTAACGTTAGCAGTGAGTTAAACAAAATTAAACACAGTATTGCATCAAATACGCAACAATAAAAGGGCTAACAAGCTGTTAGTCCTTTTTGTTGTATTGATATCGTCAAAATGCGATATTATTAACTTTGCTGATTTGCAAAATGGTGCATCGCCTTGTTAGTTAATGGTGTGGTTTATTTGGACTTTTCCACATCAACCAATTTGCCAACTTGAACGTAGCCAATTTTTTTGTAGCACTCGTTTGATGCAGCGTAGCCACCGTTTGTGTACAAAATTGGTATCAAACCGTCATCTAGCAACATTTGCGAAACCTTGTGTACCAAATTGATGGCGTAACCCTTTCGGCGATGGGTGGGCAAAGTGTAAACAAATGCAATTTTGGCGTAGTCGCCATCAAGAATTTTGTTTGCTGTTGCAACAATTTCGTCATTGTCGTCCACCCAAACAAAAAGTTCGTCATTTTGTATGTAGCCCGTAATGATTTTTTTGCAATCTTCCATGGAAAAATCGTGTCCTTCCATCTCGATAGAAGCATTGTGGTAGTGCATTGCAAGGGTGTCAATTTCCGTTGGCTTTGGTCTACGCATGTGGCCATCACACTTGTAGTTGATGGCATTTATTTGACGCAATTCGTAGGAAAACAAACTCATCTTTTTGTGCGTTTTTGCGAACACGTGATGTATTTTGGCGATTTCTTGCAACAAATCTTCGCTGATGATTAATCGATAGTCCCCCTTGTCCCAAAACTCGACTTTCAAAACATCAGCTATTGTTTGGATGTCATTTGTATCGTAAGGATGTTTGCACCAAATCCAAATTGGGTAGGGCGCATTAGTGTAGCAGATAACAAAACTTTGATGATTGGTAAATATGTCCGTACAGTTGTAGTGCAAAATCTTTTTGAGCATGGCAAAAGTCACCGATTCATCAATGATGCTTACAAGCTCTGGTTTTGATGTAAATTTGTAGTGTCGTAGTGAAGTTTTCATATGTGTTGTTGTATTTTGATGGCAATCGCCAACTAACTTGCCAATTTCTTTGTTGATCAAAGCTAAATTGACAGTAAATAGTGAGCTAAATATGCATATAGCGAGAAAATAAATAAAGAAAAACAGCGATGTTTCCTCTTGCAGTATTTTCCATCCGTAAAACATAACTGGGAACCAAGCAACAATCAACGTGCTGACGGCAACAATACCAAACAAAGCAGACAAACCATTGCTGGTGTTTTGGAACTTGGTTAGTACAATGTTGTCCGTTGTGCTTGCCTTTTTGAGCAACTTGATACATCTAACGTAGTGCAACGTCAACAAAATAGCAGGACAGGTTAGTATTGCAAAAATGATAATTGTTGGTAGGGCTTGTATCACAAAAATGGATACAACAAGCATTGTTACCATAAGCAGTGCAACCAAAGCAGATATGCACATCATTATGTATGTAAATGTCAAAATCTTTTTGTTCATTGCCGTCTCGTGAGATAAGTCAAGGTTTATAAAGTAACTGTTGTGAAGTATACGTGAACACCTCAATACATCGTATCCAGTAGATTAATTATTTTCAAACAATATATCATATTTTACAAAACAAATCAACACAATTTGTAACTGAAACAATAAAATTGTTGATGTATTGATCGTTGCAAAAAAACACATAGGCCCCTTCCGGCTCGCCCTCAATGGTTAAAATTGCAATTTTTTTGTATTCCTCCGTATTTTTTTTGAAAAAAGCTGTTGACAAATTGCAAAAATAGCATATAATGTAAGTATAAACGACATCGAAGCCAAGCTTAGATCTTGGAAATCGTACCGCGAGGTACAGCTGTCAATGCGACATGGTGTCGTTTTTTTATGCAATTTTTATGACTTTTTCTTTTTATTTTTGGGTTTATTTCCGTTTTCGTACTTTTTGTTGTTCTTTTTTATAGCTTTTTTGTCTGCTTTTGAAAAGCGCGAAAAGAGACAGTTAAAATTGACACTTATTTTGACACTCAAAATTTCTAATTTTTTTTCAAAACGCAAAAAAAGCCGTCCAAAAATGGACGACTTTGAATGAAAAAGCCCCAAAATGCCATGTGAAGCCGACATTTTGGGGTAGTATGGTGCGAGATGTGAGACTTGAACTCACACGGTCTCCCACACGCCCCTTAAACGTGCGCGTCTGCCTATTCCGCCAATCTCGCATTGCCTATCTATGATAGTGCATATCTAAAAATTTGTCAATTATTTTTGTGCAACTTTTTTGCAAAAAATACAAACTTTTTCCAAAATTATTTTGTTGTGGTTACTCGCTACTGCAAAATTGTCAGTCAATCAACGTATCGCTGATTTTTCCGTAAACAGTGGGGGCCTTTTCTTGCCAGGTGCGCTCGATGTACTTGGCAATGTTGCGTGTCATCACGTTGAACTTGATTTCCAGTGTGGTCTTGGTGGGTTCAACAATTTTCAAAATTACATCGTAACTACCATCGGGGCATTTTTCGTAGGTTGCTATGTAGTCTTGACGACGGCGATACTCAATGCGCTTCTTCTTGATGTCGTCAGCAATGATTTGACGTACACTGGAAGGAATACGTGCATAAAAGTTTTTGAGACACCATCTGCCTTCTGCTGTCAAGTCGTACAGTTCTGCGCCTCCCCCCATAGGAACGCTTTTGTACACAAAGTTGTTTTGCACAACGTCGTACAAGGTTTGTTTGCAGTTGGTAAAGTCTATCCAGTTATTTTTGTAACTGCACAGGTCCAATATGGTAGCTTCTGTCAAAGCTGTTTCCATTTTGTCCAGCACAAACAACAAAATTAGCTTGTTTAACGTGCTATCTTGTGTGATTCCTGCTTGCATAGCCTTTACCTCCTTTCAAAGTGACAACATTATATAACAAATTCACATTTTTAACAAGAGTTTTTGCTCTTTTTGCAAAAAATACTTTCAAAATGGTTAGCCATGTGGTATAATAACATAAAAAAACAATAAAGTACGAGGTGTTAGGTATGAGCGCAAATCAATTGGCAGAGTTTACCAATGGCGTAAATAACTTAATAGAAAGCAAATTGATACTGGTGGATAAAAATATTGCCACAGTTTTGAAGTGCGTTGCTACCACTCCTGCTTTGTGCAAATGCCTTGCTGATACTATTCAAACTACATCTTACGCCACCGAGTTTTCTCGCGCACGTGTTTCTTGGACAACTACCGAAGGTCGTGTTGTAAACCAACTTAAACTCCCAGTGGATCGCAACAGATTGTTCTCCTTTGTGGTTTGTCTGTTGACAGAAGTTGACAGTGGCAGACGTAACTTTTTGGACTTCTTGAAGGAGTTTTACCATCCAACCGACTCTAACCTTGGCTACGAAAAGTTTGCCAACGAAGTATTAAAGCCTTTCAAGCAAGCAGGTGTAAGTTTGCTTGCTAACGTTGACCCCGAAAGTCTAAATGGCGAAAACACTGCCCGTGCAGAAAAGTTCTTTTCAGCAGAAAAGATGTATATCGAATCAAAAATGCTTGCTGAAATTTTCCGTCAAATTGAGCAAATCAACGTAAAAGTGCATTGCGAAGACTTTCCATCTGCCGTGGTAGAAGAGGTTTCCATCCTTTGTGAGTATTTTTCCAATGCACTGTACCTCAAAAACCCCAAAATTTTGTGGATAGTTTGGATAGCCTTCAAACGCTCCATACAAAAGTATGAGCAATTCAACCCATTTTTGGCAAACATTGCCAAGGCTATGGCTGTTGTATTTGCGTAAAAATCGACAATTTATTACATTTGCCCCTTGTAATTGCTGTGCAAGGGGCAAAATTTATGTCCTGGTATGTTACAAATAGTATTTACATAGTCAAAATTTGGTGGTATAATGTTTGAGTATGCACAACATATTGTGTTATAAGGGGATTTATGGCTAACAAAAAATCGGACATCTTAAAATTTAGTAGTCCAGCCGGTTGGTGGGGCGAAAAATGGCGTGAAGGCTTGTACCTTGGCAACGGAAAAATCGGTGCCAACGTTTTTGGTGGCGCTTCGGAGGAAAAAATTCTCATTAATGATGCCAAACTGGACTGGATGGGGCGTACAACTGTTGTTCCAGATATTTCCCAAGGCCTGCAAACTTTGCGACAACTTGTGGATGATGGTCAATTTATGCGTGCGCAACAGGTAATTCCAACAATGCTTACCGAACGCGATTTCCGTCCACAGGCCGAGTACCCCCTTCCACTGTGCGAAATGTCTGTGCAGTTTGCTCAGCAAGAAATAACCAGCAATTACCACCGTGTTTTGGATATGGCACATGGCGAGGCTACCGTTCGATACAACGTTGGCGATACAGTTTACACCCGTCAAACGTTTGTTTCGCGCGCTGACGATATTGTGGTAATGCGCTTTACTAAAAAGGGCGATTTGGCAATCAATGCAAAAATTACCATTGATTTGCCTCACAGAGTAAACGCTCGTACATACGAAGGCGTTTGTCCTATGCCAACCGAAAGCGAACTAAGGTGCGAAAAGCCCTTTATGTGCTTTGCAGTACATCATGACGAAAAGGTAACTGACTACGGCGTTGTGGCAAAGGTATCCACTTTGGGTGGTAGTGTGCGTGTTGACGAGAACAAGCTGGTAATTTCCAACGCACAATCGGTAACAATTTTGCTCAAAACATTTGTCAACGTCAAACGTGATAAAGCTTTTGCCGAGTTGAAGTTGCTACTAAATGGTATTCGCGATGGTTACGACAAACTATTCAAAACCCACTCGCACCTGCATAACAAGTTGTTTGCTACGGGCGATTTGTCTTTGAGTAACGAAGACGACTACATCGAAAACCTTTTGACCTTTGACGGTAACAGCCTTCCACCTTTGCTTGCAGAAAAAATCTACAAGTTCTCTCGCTACCTGCTTGTTGCAGGTACAACGGACGATGGTGTTACACTTTCGCCAACGGGATTGTGGAACGGTGGCTACAAGTCCTACCGTGCGTTTAGGTACAACGATGGCATTTTGCAAATGACCTACTTGCATGCATTGCAGGGCAACATGTTTGCAAATATCGAAAAGACATTTGATTTTTACGAGCAAAATATGGACGATTTTAGGAACAACGCTCAACGTTTGTTTAACTGTCGTGGTATTTTTGTTCCAACTGTTTGCGCGCCAAACACTGGTAGGCTTGGTAGCAAAGATTTGTTTGCACTGCACTTTACTGGTTGTGGTGCATGGCTCTCCAACTTTTACTACAAGTATGCAAAGATGAGCCAAAATGCTAAGTTCGAAAAACGCATTTTGCCATTTATGAAGGAAGTTGCCAAGTTCTACTGCGACTTTATTCAAATAGAAAAGGACAAAGCAGTGTTCTGTCCATCAGCTATGCCAATGCGTATTGCAGATGGTTACAAAATTACCGATAGACCGGTTGTTTCCAAAACAAGCGCTCTCGATTGCGCCCTCGCAAAGGAATTCTTTACAAACTTAATTGAAATCTGTCGCAACCAAGGTGTAAAAGGCGATTTTGTTAGATGGAATAAAATTCTGGATTGTATCCCCGAGCCACAGATATCAGGAGACGGAACATTCCGTGAGTTTGTAGATAGTCTTGTATCGGTGGATTACACTGGTATTTCGGTGGGAACACTTTACCCAGCATACTTTGGCGACCAGGTAAGTTTTCGCAGTGAACAAGATGTTGTTGACAAGTACTTGGCAACTGCCAACAAAAAACGCAGTCTGCCAGCATCACAAAACAGCTACTATATGGCAATTTTGGGCGCAGTGTACGCACGTCTTGGACAAGGCGAGTTGGCAAAGACCTGCCTTGCAAATATTGTGCGTGGTTGCGCAATGAATAACCTTGTGTTTGTTGATAAGGACTGGCGTGGAATGGGTATTTGTGGTAGTGGTGTTTGGACTCCCGTTCAATTGCACACAAACATGGTGTTTGCCCACGACTTGCAACAAATGTTGATGTACTCTTGTGGTGACGTTGTCAAGCTTTTCCCGGCACTTCCCAAAGATTGGAAACTGGTAAAGTTTAGCAACTTTGTTACACAAAATGGTGTCTTGGTATCGTGCGATTACAACCAATCAAAGGGTACTATTAAAATTTCGCTGGAAACCAAGCGCGAGCGACCACTGATACTACATCTTCCTGACAATGCAAAACGTCTTGTTAGTTGCAATTTGGATACAAAGCCAACGGGCAAAGTGATCGAAATTCAACTGCAAGCCAACAAAAAAATAGAATTACTTTACAAATGCTAACGAGGTGACTTATGGCATATCAAAAAGGACAACTTATTTCCGAAGGTAAAACAAAACGTATTTGGGAGACAAACAGCGATCGTCATGTGATTGCTGAGTTTTATGACGACCCAACAATGTACCACGCAAAGAAAAAGCAATACTTTGACGGCAAGGGCATTTTGTGCAACAAAATTAATGCACTGTTCATGAAATTGTTGGAACAAAACGGTATCAATACCCACTTTGTGGAAACATTTTCCGACAACTCAACAGTTATTCGCAAAGCAAAGATGATCCCAGTAGAAGTGGTTGTTCGCAACTATTCAGCTGGTAGTATGTCTCGCCGTTTAGGTATTCCCGAGAGAACCAAGCTCAAAAGTCCCGTTTTGGAATTTTGTTACAAAAACGACCAACTTGACGACCCCGTTATCAACGAATACCATGCTTATGCAATGCAACTTTGCACGCAAGAAGAAATGAACGTTATGTGCTACCAAGCAACTCGCATCAACAAGCTTCTTTGCGACATTATGGACCAAATTGGCTTTGTCGTTGCCGACTTCAAATTGGAGTTTGGTCGCATCCGTAACTGGGTGGTTATCGCTGACGAAATCACTCCAAACGTTGCTCGTTTCTGGGACAAAAACAACTTGCATCGCGTAGACAACGATGGTAAAAACCCCGAGTTAGAGTACCAAATCATTTTGGAAAGACTGGAAAAACTCATCAAATAACACTTAATCAATTACTAAGGAAAGAAATTATGCGCCTCGCATTAATAGTGTGTTGGCGTTAAAATTACTGGAGCAAACATGAAATGTATGTATTGTGGCTGTGAAGACAGCAAAGTTATCGACTCACGTTCCACTGATGATGGCAAAAGCATCCGTCGCCGTCGTGAGTGTATCAAATGTGGCAAGCGTTTTACTACCTTTGAAACGGTGGAAGTTATACCATTTTTGGTAATCAAACGTGATGGTACACGTCAGTTGTATGACAGAACCAAACTCAAAAATGGTATTTTGCGTTCTTGTGAAAAACGTCCTATTTCTATGGCGCAAATTGATGCAGTTGTAGATAGTATCGAAAAGACGTTGTTCAACAGCCTCGAGCAAGAAGTTACTTCGCAAAAGATTGGCGATTTGGTAATGGAAGAACTTAAAAATCTTGACGAAGTTGCTTACATTCGTTTTGCAGCAGTGTATCGTCAGTTCAAAGATAGTGCAACATTCTTTGAAGAAATGCAAAAAATCTTTGCCCCCACAACCACTAAACGTAAAAAATAATTATGCGAAATCTCGAACAAGAACTAAAACTGCAACTTACCCAACGCGAGTACGACATTTTGCAAAACGTTGCCAAGGTCGAACCAGTTGAGCAAATCAACTACTACTTTGCTCCCAAACACTGCAATCTAAACGTTATGTTGCGTTTGCGTCAAAAGGGCAACACTTTTATTGCCTGTTACAAACAGCGCATTACCCACTCTAACGGCGTTATGGTCAGTGATGAAAAGGAGTGCGAAATTGACTACAACTACGCTCAAACGCTCATTGAAAGGGGCATAACGGTCCAAGAGGTGGCAAAGTTTTTCCAAGTAGATGTTGCTGAAGATTTTTTGTATATTGGCAAGCTTACAACAGATAGAACAAAGTTTGTGTTGAGCGAGTGGACGTTGGAGCTGGACAAAAACAATTATTTTGGAATTACTGACTACGAACTTGAATGTGAAAGTACTAAAATTGAGTCATTGATGAAACTCAAAAGCTACCTAACGTATACATTTGGCATTGCAATTCGCCCATCAATTACCAAGTTCGAACGTTTTTTGTCTGCCATGGGCAAAGAATAAGCACAAAGTGTAATGCTAATAAATATAACGATAAAAGAGAATAATAACAATGCAATCACTAAAAAATAAATACAAGTATTTAATTTTTGATTTTGACGGAACTATCAACAACACAGCACCTGGCATTTATGCAACTTTCAAAGCAGTTTTGGACACCTACGGTGTGGACTACTCTAATGTAGACTTTGACGACCATATTGGCCCACCATTGGACTTTTCCTACATCGAGCTTGTTGGTGCCGAGCGTTGTCAAGAGGCAATTGCCAAGCACGTAAAGGTTTTTGCCGAAACAAACGCAGCGCAAAACAGTTTTTTGTACGAAGGTATTGTAGATACCTTGACGGCTCTCAAAAATGCCGGTTATATTTTGGCTATTGCATCAAGCAAGTATCAGCCACACGCCATCGAGTCGTTGGCTTATCATAATATTGGTCACTTTTTTGACCACGTGTATGGTCAAACGGAAAAGCGTGGATTCAAAGCTGAGGTTTTGCGTCAACTGATTGCCGACAATGGTTGGGACAAAAGCAAGTGCCTGATGATTGGCGACACCTTCCACGACATGCAAGGCGCATTGGATAACGGCATCGACGGACTGGCTGTTACCTACGGTTTTGGCAAACTCAACGACCTACTCAAAGCAAACCCAATTGCAGTAGTGCATTCCACTAAGGAAATTGCTGACATCTTGCTTTAAACATTTGTGGTCTAAGTATTCTGGGAAATAAACCAACAATTACTAAAAGACTAACAAATCATTTTGTATCAAAGATACATGGGTATTTTCAATAGACTTGAAAGGCGCGTATAAATGTTGCCTTATTTGAATTAAACAAAATCTAATCAAAATGGACAGAGTTTTATCCCTATCCATTTTTGTTTGCAAAAAAGATACCCAACCATCAGTACAGTGAGCATACAACATTTTTCTTTTTACTCTATAACATATCGCAAATTTCCCCGCAATTATTTAATCAAATTTTGTTATAGGTATTGAAAATTATTTATTTTCGTGTTAAAATAACCAATAGTAAAAATACAGTGGGGCATTTTGTCCTGCAAAAAAACAAGGAGAAGGAAATATG
>JAFTNE010000246.1 GCA_017452035.1 Clostridia bacterium | reverse complement strand
ATCACAACCACGGTCCAGCCAAAAACGCATAACGTCCAGCATACGGTCAAAGTTTGCTTGACAAATTGGGTGTTTGTAGGACATTTGCCAACTTGGGTCGGTAACGTCACTAAAACCGTAGTTCAAGGCAGGTTGACTGTTAAAAAAGTTGATCATGTAGTTGCCGTCACGCTCTACCATACCTGCTACCCATGGAAAACCTTGGGGTTTATCCCAAACGGATTTGGTCCAAATGTAAGTGTCGGTATGCTCGTTACCATCAGCACTTTGGCTGGCTAAAAACCAGTCGTGTTCGTCACTTGTGTGACCGGGAACAAGGTCCAAAATTACGTGCATGCCACGCTTGTGAGCCTCGCTAAATAGGTTGTAAAGGTCTTCGTTTGTTCCATATCTGGGCGCAACAGCCTTGTAGTCGGCAACGTCGTAGCCTGCATCCATAAATGGTGAAAGAAAACAGGGATTGAGCCAAAGGGCATTAAATCCAAGAGATTTTACGTAGTCAAGTTTTTGTGTGATACCGTTCAAGTCGCCAATACCATCGCCGTTAGTATCGTAAAAGGACTGGGGGTAAATTTCATAAAAAACTGCATCTTTGAGCCAAGCTGGCATAGTAATTCACCTCACGTTAATTCTAAGTTTTACAAAAGGTGGCGAAAGTGCCTACCTATTGATTATATAAATATACAACATTTTTGCATATTTTTCAATACGTTTAGCAAAAAATGTGGATGTTTTTTAGCATCATGTTGATATTTTTGCAAGATAACCCCAAAATTTTTCGCCAAAATACAAAAAATTACCACTTTTGTTTGGGGCAAATTTATACTATTGTACCAGTTACAAACCATCTTTTTGCGCAAAGTTTTACATTTTTTTGCAATATTTTGGGAATATTTTCAGTTAAATTTATGGTTGAAAGCGTACAATTTGCCAAAGCTTATTCAACAAAAGTGAAGTAAAGTCGCTATAATTGTACTTAAAATTTATAATAATTTGATAAAAATCGTGTACTATACTGCAAAGATTACATAGATATCGTGAACACATGACAAAAAAATCCAACAAAAACACGTGGATAAAACCACGTCATCGCAGATGGTGGAACTTTGCCAATTGGCTACTTAAACCAATTGTCGACCACAGCTACAATATGGAAATTGTCCCATTTGAAGATAGCAAGGGGCAATACCTCGTGCTGTGCAACCATCAAACACCCTTTGATCAATTTTTTCTTTCGCGCATGTTCAAGGGAAACATATACTTTGTCTGCACGGAGGACTTACTTTCTAACAATATGTTTGGTAAAATTATCAAACATTGTGTGAACCCCATACCCATCCAAAAGGGAGCAATGGACTTTGGCGTAATCAAAGCGTGCGCAAGGGTGGCAAAGGAGGGTGGCACAATTATTGTGTATCCCGAAGGAAATCGCACGTACAGTGGCAAAACGGGACATATCAAACCAACGATAGCCAAACTGGCAAAGTTTTTGAAACTGCCCATTGCGCTTGCAAAGGAACAAGGTGGTTACAGTATCGAGCCACGTTGGAGCAGTGTTATTCGCAAAGGCAAAGGTAAAATTGCCGTAAGTAAAGTTTTGCAGTACGACCAGTACAAATCTCTTAGTGATGACCAACTGTACACACTTATTTGCAACGAACTTTACGTGGATGACTCTGTTGATACAGGCATCTACAAAAGCAAACGCCCAGCTGAATATATCGAGCGAGCTATGTACGTTTGCCCTCATTGTGGACTGACCACCTTTGTTAGTAACAAAAATACTTTTAGTTGCACCAAGTGTGGCACTACCGTTACGTACGGCCAAAACAAACTGTTTACCCCTACCGTTGGAGAGTTTCCCTTTGACAACATGGGTCAGTGGTACAGTTACCAATGTGACTTTGTAAACAACCTTTCGTTGGATATGCCAACAGATGAAATACTGTACACCGACAAAGTAAGTTTGAGCGAAGTTATAGTTGGAAAACGCAAAAAAGCACTATTCAAAAAGATGAACGTGCGTATGTACGCCGATAGAATTGAGTTTACTGCAAAAAACTTAACGTTTAGATATGATGACATCACTGGTATGGCCGTTATGGGACGCAACAAACTCAACTTTATTCACAACGGAAAAACCTACCAGGTAAAGGGCAACAAACGCTTTAACGCCTTAAAGTACATGAACATCTTTTACCGTTACAAAAACATCCAGGAGGATCAAAATGGTACATTTTTGGGAATCTAACAACTGGGGATTTATTGCGCTGTTGGCTGTTGTATTTGCCTCGCTGATAGTTGCAAGTTTGCTAAAAAAAGCCCTACCCTTTTTGAGAAAATCACTCATGCCAACGTCCGTATTGGCTGGCATAATTTTGCTTGTTATTGCAACCGTTTACTTCTACGCATCCAAAGGACAAGTCTTGTTTGACACCACCTTTTTTGGTGGAAACGGTTCGCAAGTGTTGGAAGTGATTACATACCACATGTTGGCATTGGGATTTATTGCTTCAACGCTTGTAAACAACGAGCGCAAAATTACCAAGGAGCGCGCAACCGAGGTATTAAACACTGGACTTACAACGGTATCCACCTACCTTTTGCAAGGTGTACTTGGCTTGGCCATTACCATTGTTGCATCGCTAATAGTGCCTAAAATTTTTCCTGCTGCTGGTGTAATTTTGCCCTTTGGCTTTGGTCAAGGTACAGGCCAAGCACTCAACTACGGAACAATCTACGAAGAAAGCTACGGTTTTACCGGTGGCGCACACTTTGGACTTACAATTGCCGCAATGGGATTTTTGTCAGCAAGTATCGGTGGAACTGTACACCTAAACATACTAAAAAAGCGTGGTAAAATTCTCTTCAAAAATGACAGCGCAGAAATCTTTTCACCAGAGGAAATTCAAACATCAAACGAACGCCCTATGAGTGGCAGTTGGGACAAACTTACACTGCAAATTGCACTGGTGGTTGTTGTGTACTTTGTGGCATACGGCTTGATGGCTCTTATTGGTTCTTTTGTGGGAGAAAACCTACGCTCCACAATTTTTGGCCTCAACTTCCTTTTTGGTGTGCTTGTTGCAGTTGCCACCAAGGAACTACTAAAACTGTTCAACAAAAAGAAGGTTTTACACAAGCAGTACACAAACAACTTTTTGCTAACACGTATCAGCAATTTTTGCTTTGACGTGATGATTGTTTGTGGTATTGCAGTAATACGTATTGACTACATTGCCGAGTACTGGGGTATCATTTTGATACTTGCATTTGTGGGTTTGTTTGCCACATACATCTACAACCACTTTGTTGCAAAAAAACTTTTCCCATCCTACTGCGAAGAGCAATTTTTGGCAATGTACGGCATGCTTACAGGTACAGCAAGCACAGGTATCATTTTGTTGCGTGAACTGGATGGCGACTTTAAAACTCCAGCATCAGAAAACCTGGTTTACCAAAACTTCCCTGCTATTGCATTTGGTTTCCCCATGATGATAATTGCATCCATTGCGCCCGAAATGCCCGTTTTAACTCTTGGTATCATCATCGCCTACTTTGTGGTTATCAACTTGATATTGTTTAGAAAACAAATCTTCAAGAAAAAAACTGCTACCCCCCCCTCAGTAATCAAGGGGAATAAATCAGTCGCTTTTGTAAACAGTTTTGGTTCAAAAGCATCTTACTTTGTGATGTATCTACACAAATATAGTCCTACAAAACTAATACTTTCTCACAAATAATCGAGGATAAAATGGGATTTTTACATTGCATCATTTACTTACTTTCCACACAAATACTGCTATTTTTTACAGGCAGACTTTTCCCTCGAAAATGGCTAAAACCCAACAGTTTTCCATTTAGAGCTTACAAGTGCGAAAAAGGTGGAAGAATATACGAAAAAATACACATCCAAAAGTGGAAGACAAAACTTCCCGATGCCAGTGTGATACTTAACAAGATAATTCCTGGCATTATGCCCAAAAAACGTTTGGACGTCAAAACAAGGGACAAAATGCAACTGCTTGTAAAAGAGTCGTGCATTGCCGAGGCAAACCACGCATTTGCTGCATTGACAGGTTTTGTATGCGTACGTATCTGGCGAAAAACTGGTGGCTGGATAGTTGCAGTTGCTAACTTTGTAATTCACGTACCATTTGTGTTGATACAACGGTACAACCGTCCACGACTACAAAAAATGGTTGCCAAAATGGATAAAGTTGCGACACAAAAAGATGCCGTAGCGTAAAAATGATTAGACATCTAATCAAACCATAAAAACCACTACTATAACAAATAAACTTCAAATAAATATTACAAACAAAAGACGGCACTCCAATGTTAAGGGGTGCTGTCTTTTGTTTTATTTATCTATTATTGTTATTGCTTATCGCTTTTTGGGGTGTGTTTTATTTTGCTATTTAGAATACAAATTGCTTTACGCAAGGTAAGTTTGTTAGCAATACACTGCCATGCTGATAGCTTAGTGTTGTTAACCGTTGTAGTTGTACACAAATTTGGCATCTAACAAGCAGTCGTTGTATCCTTCAATTTTAATTGTATCCCACTGCTCGGAAGTGCCTTGGTAATAAACTGTTTTGATGCTTTTACAGTTGTAAAATGCATAAGCAGTAATCTTTGTTACACTGGTTGGAATTGTTACACTTTTGAGATTTGTACAATCACGAAAAGCTTCTTCGCCAATTATTTTTACACCACTTGGGATGACAATAGTTGTCAAATTGGTGCAGTTTTGGAATGCTTTGCCTGCAATAATGGTAGTTCCCTCTTTTATTGTGCAATTGGTAATACTTGCACTGGCGTAAATTAGGCAGTTGTCGATGTACAACATTCCATCTACCCACTTGTGTTGGTGATATGATGTACCGTCAAAGGCGTGTTCGCCAATTTCTGGCGAGCCTGCAATGGAAATCTCGGCAAGTTTTTTACAATCCATAAACGCGCATTGGCCAATTAGTGTTGTGCTATCAGGAATTGCTATATTTGTTAAAGAAGTACATTGGTAGAAGGCATAGTGGCCAATTTCCGTAACGTTTGAAGGAATTGTTATGTTTTTTAGATTTGTGCAACCGTTAAACGCACCATACATTATATTTGTAACACTATTTGGAAGATTGACGCTTTCAATGCCTGTACAATCTTTGAACACCTCTATTCCTATGTATTCCAATTGACCGTCTTGCTCAAAGGTTACTTCCTTCAAGTTGGTACATCCAGCAAATACGGACTCTCCTTGGTAGTTATGTTGATTACTGCCAAACTCAACTACACTTGCTGGAATGGTAATTTCTTGTAGGCTTGTGCAATTTTCAAATACACCATTGCTAATTCTTTGAAGAGCTTGTGGAAATACTACGCTGGTTAGATTGCTACAATCGCTAAACACCCCACCATACAAATCGGTCACTTGACTGCCCTGTTCAAAAACAATGCTTGTAAGGCCAGACTCACTAAAAGCTTTTTTTCCAACTTTATTAACACTGGCAGTAATTGTGATACTTTGCAAACTGGTACAAGATTCAAAGCAACTATTAGCAATATTTTGAAGTTGAGAATTTTCCTCAAAGGTTACGCTTTTTAGACTGGCACATGCGCTAAATCCACCCAGATAGGTAACACCGGCAGGTATCACGATACTTTCAAATTTGCAACAGGAAAATGCATCGCCACTAATTATAGTTACAGTGCTTGGAATGTTGATATCTGTAAGATTAACGCAGAAATGAAAGGCACCAACAATTTTCTCTAACTGACTACCCTCTTCAAACGTTACACTTTTGAGACCTCGACATTCATCAAAGGTGTCATATAGCTCCTTGATACCCTTTGGTATGGTTATGCTTTGCAACTTTGCACACTTGGAGAAAGCCTCTTTACCCAAAGATTCCAGTTGGCTATCCCCTTGAAAGTTTACACTTTGCAAACTCGAACAGCCACTAAATGCATAGTCGCCAATACTTGTTACACTTTGAGGAATTGTAATACTTGTAATGGCTTTATCTTGAAAGGCCTTGGGTGCAATGCTTGTAACGGCAATTTTTTCGTACTCTGCTGGTATTACAATATCTGTTTTGGTACACTCGCCCAAACCAATAACACTATAAGTGCCATCGTCTGTTAGTTGGTATTCCAATCCTTTGGAGGGTATTTTGAACCCACAAGCAGTAAGCGCAAGGCAACTGATTGCAAAAATTA
Organism: Clostridia bacterium; assembly: GCA_017452035.1. Classification (GTDB taxonomy): domain Bacteria; phylum Bacillota; class Clostridia; order Christensenellales; family CAG-314; genus Fimimonas. The sequence continues at coordinate 2,894 of JAFTNE010000246.1, read as the reverse complement.
CAGACAAAATAATTATCAAAAGTTGTTTTTTCATGTGTTTCCCCTCGTAGTGTTGTATGTGTGCTTTTGTTGCACGCTTTTTACTTAAATATCCCTTTGTTTTTAGCTATTTGCAACCAAATTTACCTACGTAATTGCGACAAAAACGTTAGTGCAAACAAACTAAAACGCTTTACTGAGGTAGTCATCGATAAACGGTTGGATGTTGCCATCCATAACCTCTACAATGTTGGCGTTTTCAAACCCCGTACGATGGTCCTTTACCAAAGTGTATGGACAAAATACGTAAGACCTAATTTGGCTACCCCACTCGATTTTTTTGATTTCTCCTTTGATGGAAAGTGCCTCTTCCATTTGCTCGCGTTCACGGATTTCGGCAAGTTTGGAGCGTAGCATCATCATGGCTTGCTCACGGTTTTGTATTTGACTACGTTGAGTTTGGCAGGATACCACCACGCCCGTAGGGATGTGTGTGATACGTATTGCCGACTCAGTTTTGTTGACGTGTTGGCCACCTGCGCCACTACTGCGATAGGTATCCACCTTCAAATCCTTGTCGTCAATAACAATGTCGTTATCTTGTTGCAGTTCGGGCATAACTTCCAAACTGGCAAAGCTGGTGTGACGGCGTTTTGCCGAGTCGAAAGGAGAAATGCGCACCAAACGGTGAACACCCTTTTCTGCCTTCAAGTAGCCGTAGGCGTTGAGACCGTTTACTTGGAAGGTTACCGATTTGATACCAGCCTCTTCGCCGGCGAGAAAGTCCAACACTTCCACCTTGTAGCCACGGCGTTCAGCATATCTGGTATACATACGGTAAAGCATTTGCGCCCAGTCTTGCGCCTCGGTACCACCTGCGCCTGCATGGATGGTAACAATGGCGTTGTTTTGGTCAAACTTGCCCGAAAGCAACGTTGCAATGTGCAGTTCGCCAATGGACTTTTTGAGGTTTTCCAGTTCGTTTGCCACCTCTTCCAAGATGCCTTGGTCGTCATCTGCCATTTCCAATAGGTCAGCAACGTCATTTACGCCTTGACAAAGTTTGTTGTAGTTGGCAATTTTGTCCTCGATGTTTTTGGCGCGTTGAGATACTTGTTGGGCATTTTTTACGTCGTTCCAAAAGTCGGGGGCGTGTTGTTGCTCCGTTAAAGATGCAAGTTCCTCCGTAAGCTTGGGGATGTTCAAGCTTTCGCCAATGCCAGCAAGTTGCCCTTGCAATGCCTTGATAGATAGTTTTAGTTCTTCAATTTGTATCATAGTTTTTTACCTAATAAAGTTTGTTTTGTGATGCAACAGCATCAGTTATATTACTTTTTACACTGCGCACAACTGTTTGCGCTACTGTGATATATCTGCACAAATGCACACGTTAACAACTGCGCAACTGTGCATTTAAGCTACTGTTTTGTTACTTTTTGCCCTTGCTTTTTGCTTCCTTGCGTTGTTGACGTTTTAAAGCGTATTGTTCTTGCTTGGTAAGTGGTCTTGGCTCGGTGCTGTCCGTTTCGTCAGCTGGAGCTTGGCCACCTTGTGCTGCAAGGTCTTTGGGGTAGCAACAGTTTTTGTACTTTTTGCCACTGCCACATGGGCACAATCTATTTAGTGATTTGTTGGGGTTGATGGGTTGTCCATCACCTTCTGCTGGGGTGTAGTGAACGGTATTGATACGAACTCGACTAAACAACAAGGTGCGTATTGTTTGTACGCGAATTTGCTCGTTGAGTTTGTCGTACATTTCAAATGCCTCTTTTTTGTACACGTCAATGGGTTTGTGTTGACCAATTGCTTGCAAGCCTACACCTTGGCGAAGGTCGTCAAGGGCATCGATGTGGTCCATCCAAAGATTGTCCATGATGCGCAAAAGGAAGTACCTTTCGGCATCAGCAAAGGGCAATTCGTTGGCTGGAACATCTTCGTTATAGCGATAGTTGAGTTGGTCTGTTACAAGCTGTGCAATGTGGTCGCACACAAGTTGTGCAGGTTTCATTTTGCGATTGCCACGACACCTTTCAAGGCACTCGTCAACAAGTTGCTCGGTAACGTATGGTGGCTCGCCAAATACATACACACCAAGGTACTTGTTGAGCTTGTCCAAATTCCACTCGGTAACGTTTTCGTTGTAGTCGCAAGACTCAGCCAAAGCAAAACGAGCGTACTCTGGCACCATTGCCAAAATCTTTTGGTGGGTGTCGTTGCCATCCAAAATGGCATTGCGTTCACGATACACAACCTTACGTTGCGCGTTGTTTACGTCGTCAAACTGCAAAACGTTTTTACGACTGCTAAAATGCATGCCCTCCAAACGCTTTTGTGCCGACTCGATAACGGAGGATACCATTCTGTTTTGGATGGGGGTATCTTCGTCTGCGCCTACAAACATCATAACTTGCTTGATGCGATCACCTGCAAAAATACGCACCATTTCGTCCTCGGCAGAGATAAAAAACATACTTCTACCAGGGTCGCCTTGACGGCCTGCACGACCACGAAGTTGGTTGTCGATACGGCGAGACTCGTGACGCTCGGTGCCAATTACGCACAATCCACCAAGTTCTAACACCTGTTCGCGCTCTGCTTGGATGTTCTGTTTGTGCTTTGCAACAAGGTCAGTAAAAACTTGTTGAAGTTTTTCCACCTCTGCATCACCCTTGACAAAGCTTGTGGAAATTTCAATTTGTTCGTCGTCATAGCCAAGACGTTTCATTTCTTGCTTGGCCAAAAACTCGGCATTACCACCCAGCAAAATGTCCGTACCACGGCCAGCCATGTTTGTAGCAATGGTAACAGCGCCAAGGCGACCTGCTTGCGCAACAATTTCTGCCTCGCGTTTGTGGTTTTTGGCGTTAAGCACGTTGTGTTTTACACCCTCTTTTGTGAGCAGTTGAGATAGTTCT
>JAFTNE010000245.1 GCA_017452035.1 Clostridia bacterium | reverse complement strand
GAAGACCCCAATAGGGCTGGTTCTATCCAAGAGGTGGATAGAGAGTGGAAGGGGGAAATGCTCCCTGGTATTGCCTTCCAAGGTGGAACATGTGGTCAAGCAATGAGTGATATGATAGTTGCTCTTGGCTCTACAAAGGGCGTATTTGTTGGACACGACCACATAAACACGCTTCGTGGTTTGACTAACGACGACATCTTTATGGCTTATGGCCGTTGCTGTGGTTACCATACCTATCCTTTCTTTAATTTCGAGGGGGAAAGTCCACTGTTGGAAAAAATTATAGGTGCTCTTTGGGGGTATGAAGGCCCAGCAATGTACCTTGACCAATGGGATGACGAAAATGGTAACGACCTTGGCAAGGGTGTGTCCATGATTGAAATCAACGTTGACCTAAACAGCGTAAATTACGGTCAAATTTACATGTATGACATCAACCACCAAGGTCTAACTGACGGTAATCTTGTAAAGCAACACGAATACACAACAAAATAGTAGTGTGGTTTGTAGAAAAACAATTTTCATCAACAGTTATCAACAAAAATTGCTGTAAAATGTTATAATTTTTTTACAAACTATTGACACTATGCAAAAACAGTAGTACAATTAAATCCTAAAATAAATAAATTCTTTGGGGCGTGGTGAAATTCCACACCGATAGTTACAGCCTATGAACAACCACCTTGGTTGCCGAGCAGGTGAAATTCCTGAGCCGACGGTACAGTCCGGATGAGAAAAGAATTTGTCGTACACATTTGCGACATTTTGCGCCCTTGGAGTAATCCAAGGGCTTTTTGTTTTCCAAAGAGAAGGAGTTACAATGAAAACACAACCCACAACACAACCAAAGCAAAAATTGTTTACCACAGGTAACATTGCCGTAATGGCCGTTTTGACAGCAATATCGTATGTTTTATATATGTTTGTCAAATTTCCTTTGCCATTTTTCCCCCCATGGTTGGATATTCAAATTTCCGATCTTCCAGCTCTGCTTGGTGGATTTGCAATCAATCCATTGGCTGGAGTAATCATCATTGTGGTAAAATGCCTTTTGAAAATGCCTTTTACAGGCACGGCTTGCGTTGGAGAGTGCGCTGATATTCTTGTTGGTATTGCTTTCGTTTTGCCAGCAGCGTTGATTTATCACGTTTCCAAAGGACGCAAAAATGCCATAATTGGTATGGTTGTAGGCACAGTCAGCGCCATAGCTGTAAGTTTGCTTGCAAACTGGCTAATTTTGATTCCATTTTATGCAAATCAGTTCGGTAACGGAAATGTGCAAGTTGGTATGGAAATTATCGTAGGGGCAGTTTCTTCACTATACAGTGGTGTTACAGCAGATAATTTTTATGCATTTTATTTGCCTATTGGTGTTTTACCCTTCAACCTGCTAAGATGTGTACTTTGCGCTGTTATTTCTTACCTTACTTACAAGCCACTTTCCAAAGCTTTGCACTGGGAAATCAAGGCTAAGGCTCAACCAGAGGACTAATTATCAAGCACAAATAATTGCTAAACTGTAAAAACATAATTTATACAAATTGTATACATTTATTTGCGTATTAGGGCAACTTATAAAATAGGTTGCCCTTTTATGTTGTAATGGTTGAGTTTTTTGACACTTTGATGTATAATTAAAATATGAAAAATCGTATCACGACAACAACTGCACAACAGACGCAAGATTTTGCACAAGAGTTTTCCCACACGCTCATTGGTGGTGAAACAATTTTATTGAACGGCGATTTGGGCGCTGGAAAAACCCATTTTGTAAAAGGTATTGCAACTGGACTTGGTATTGACGACGTCATTACAAGCCCCACGTTTGCCTTGCATAACCAATATGAAGGTGGTAGGCTTGTTCTTAATCACTTCGACTTTTATCGCATCATGGACCCCGAAGAGGCTGAAATACTTGGTCTAAACGAGTTTTTTGGCGATAAAGATGCTGTTTCTTGCATTGAGTGGAGCGAAAATATCGCTGAGCTGTTGCCACGCGACTGCATTGTTGTAACTATCGAAAAGCTCGACGAAAACTCTCGTCAAATTACTATACAAAGGTATTTATGAAAATTCTACTTATCGACACAACTACAAAAGATTTGGTCGTAGCACTTGTAACGGAGGGCAAAATTGTCAACTGCACAAAGCCTAAGCTTGGCACACGCCACAGCGAAAGTCTTTGCTTGACGGTGGAGGAACTCCTTGCAACTGCCGATATTTCGCTTGCCGATTTTGATGCCTATGCTTGTGCAATTGGTCCCGGTAGCTTTACGGGTATTCGTATTGGCGTGTCCACAGTAAAGGGCTATAACTTTGCCTGCCCCAAAAAGCTTTTGGCGCTAAATACATTGGAGGCAATTTCTCTTTCTGCTAACTGTGGTGCAAAGGATAGCGCAATTATTGATGCGGGTAACGGCTACTACTTTGCTGACTACAACAATGGGGTTGCGCCTTGCTTGATTAGTTACGACGACCCTCGCGCACAAAGTGCTGGCAGTGTCGCAAATGCAACCGACTACTTTGATGGGCTTATTGCTCTTGCAAAACGCAAGTTTAACTGTGGCGAGTTTGATAACGTGTTGGAGCCACTGTATATTCGCAAAAGCCAAGCTGAAGAACTCAAAAAGGCGTAATAATTACTAATTTTCGCATAGGGAGTACACTATGATAAAACTATTAGAATACAACATGCAAAATGTTTTTGACCTTGCAGATATCGAGCAAGCATGTTTCGCTAAAGATGCATGGACGGTCAATAATCTTCGTGGTGAGTTTTTGAACGAATTTTCATACCTAATTGGTTATTACGAAGATGATAAACTTGTTGGCTACACGTGCGTTCGCGCTATGTACGAAGAGGCGCAAGTGTGCAACGTTGCAGTTCTTCCAGAATATCGCCGTAAGGGTATTGCAACTCAACTTATTGAAGAAATGCTACGTTTGTCTGCTGAAAAAGGCTGCAAAATTTGCGAGTTGGAGGTTAACACGGAAAACGCTCCGGCAGTGGAGTTGTACAAAAAGTGTGGGTTTGAAGTTGCTGGTATGCGCAAAAATTTCTATCGCCGTTCGCGCTATAACTCTCGTGATGCTTACACAATGACAAAAAGTTTGGTGGAGTAATACAAAAAAGGAGGGTATGCTATGAACTATTCCTACGTAATGGGTATGGATGATTGCATTATGCAACTCAAACAGCACGGCTTTTTTATTGAAAAAGACGGTTGCAACTACACAGTGTCTTTTCCTAAAGATAAGTCGTCTGTCTATGAGGATTTCGTTTGCAGTCATCTTAAAGTTGGTTACTGGAACGAGTATATTCAAGGCGACTTGGTAGTATTTTTGTTTCATTTGCCAGACGGTATCAAGCGATACGAGGTCTTGTCCTATCAAAACAGCGAAGTGTTGGCATTATGCGAAAAATTGTGCGAGTGCAAGTTTCAATCAATTTACTCGATGTTGAAAGGAAATCATTTTTACAGTAAATATATTTAATATCGTATAGTTTTTAAGGAGCAGTCAACAAACTGCTCCTTTTTGCTTAAATTTTACAAATTTGGTAACTTCGTCACAAAATGCGAAAAGGCTTCATAAACTAATTTGCAAGGGAAGGGCAATGTATTTTCAAAAGTTTGGGGAAGGTAGTCCCATTTTGTATTTGCATGGGTGGGGCTGTGATGGCAGTATTTTTCAAAACGTAGCCAAAGACTTGCCAAATTACACTAACTATTTGGTAGATTTTGTTGGTTTTGGTAAAAGCAAAAAGCCTCCCGAGGAAGGTTGGACGGTGTTTGACTACGCCAATGACGTCTTGTGCCTTATGGACGATCAAAAGCTTTCGCAGGTTACCATTGTAGGTCACAGTTTTGGATGTCGTGTTGCAATGGTATTGTCTGCATTGCATCCACAAAGGGTAAGAAAACTACTTCTTGTCGCCCCAGCTGGAATTAGAAAACCCTCTTTTGTACGTTGGTGCAAGGTTGCAAAGTACAAACTGCACAAGTTTTTGTGTAAAATGGGTTTGTCGCAAAACATCACGTCACACTTTGGCAGTGTGGACTACAGTGCGTGTGAGGAGTGGATGAAAAACACTTTTGTTAAGGTTGTCAATCAAGATTTATCCAAGTATGCCAAGGCTATCGAGTGTCCAACTTTAATTATTAACGTTAATTCCGATACCAAAACGCCTATTGCACATGCCAAAAGCTTGAACAAACTCATAAAAAACAGTAGTTTGGTAGAAATTGATGGCGACCACTTTGCATTTTTCCGTACACCACAGGCTTTTGCGCGCACAATACAACTTTTTGAGGAAGGTTAATGGTAATTTTAGATATACTTGATGCGCTTTTTTTATCAATTTTGTCTATTGAGTGTTTTCGCGTTTTGCAAGCATGTAGTTATAAACCTCAGCGAGGCTATATAAAACTGTTTGTGAGTAGGCACTTTGCGTTCCTTGCTATTGTGCAAGTGGTATGTTTGCTGTGTAGTCATTTGTTTCAAAAGTGGTATGTAACTGTTTGCTTGGCCATAGCTTGCGCGTTAACATTTTTCGTAAAGCGTAAGTGTCCGTTAAAGTTTACAAAACGTATTGTACGTATGGTTTTTGTTCAAGTAGCAGTGCTTTTTTGCGCGAGTTACTTTGTGTGTAGTGCGTATTTTGTCATCTTGTTGCCAGTTGTAGTGCTGATTTCTTGGTTGATTTGTCTGCCAAT
>JAFTNE010000244.1 GCA_017452035.1 Clostridia bacterium | reverse complement strand
GATGTCGTTTTGCGCAAAAAAGTTGCTGTTGCAAAAATCTACAATGCCGTCACGTCCAAGCACTGTCATTGCCGTGGAAAGACAATCGGCCTTGCAAGCCCAGTAGTTACTGCCATCGTCATCGGGGATGGTAATTGCAATAGACTTGATGCCCGTTTGTGCAGGAGCTCCACGCATGCCGTCAATGATGTGAGCGTACTCTACGCCATTTGTTGTGTACCTGCGCACATACTGACCACTGGTAGAAACTGCACGATTTGGCACCTCAAATGCAACAAGTGGATTTCCAATTATGGACTCCCATTCGTCAAATGCGTTAATATGAAGCATTTGCCAGTTTGCTCCGTCACGAGCGTAACCATAGCTTTGGCTACTTCTACCGGCATCTACACAGTAACGCGTGTGACCAAGTCGAGCAAGTTCTTGCTTGATCAAATCTACAACGTAGCCTTTGGCAACACCACCAAGGTCTAACCATTGCTCGTAGCTTACGCCATCCACTACAACTGGAGCAACGTTTTTGGTAACAAAGTAGTTGCCGTTTTCCTCCGTCAAAGTTACTGCGCTTTGGGAGAAATCGGTAAAGGATGGGTTGCTAAATGCTGTTACGTATTTTGGGTCGGGCAATGGGTAACCAGTGTCGCCAAAAAACTCTTCGACAGTAACAGGACGGTCGTAAGGCAAGCCAAAATAGAAGTGTGAATACACTCTGCTAGAAAATCCCCACAAATCAACCAAGCGATAAATTGCCGGGTTAAAAGCGTGGTTTGTAAGCTCGTACATCTCGCGACCAATTGTAAGCATCATGTAGGTATGGTAATCAATTGGTAGTTTGGTGCCTTGGGTTGCTTGATTGAACTTGTTTATATCCGAGTGTGGCAAATTGCCTTCGCCATTGTATTGAGTGTTGGCAACGGCATCAATGGCATTGATTGTTGCATCCACCCAGTCGAAAAACTCCACAAGCTTGTTGCGTGTGGCAAGTTGCTTGTCATTGAGATTTGCAGTGTCACCAATCCAAAAGCCCAAGTCGCCAAAACTATTTGAGTCGGTGTATAGGTCAACTACCACGGGTATACCACTTGAACCAAAGTACATTTTTTCCAATCTTACGCCAACTGGCGCTTTTGACTTGGTATAGTCCCCTCTTTGTTGGGGGATGGATTCCAAGGTGTAGTTGCGTCCATTGGGCGTAAAACTTCTTTCAGCCAACGTTGCCTCCACTTCGTCAGCAAAAGCACCTACGCCAATAGGCGCAAGCGTTGCAATCAACAAAGAAAGTATCAACATTGTCAAAAGAAGTTTTTTCATCAAGTACCTGTGTGGCATTACAATTACAACGCCAAATTATTAGTAATGGTATTTTATCATAAAAATGTCAACTTTGGCAACAATAATGACTATTTAATAGATAATAATATAAATAAACGTATACATCCGGGTTGCAATATACATGCATAAATCACGGACGAGCACAGCTCTCCCTACGATATTGAAAATATACGGGAGGCTGATAGCCTCCCCTACATTTTAAATAACAAAGGAGCAAACATCAATAGGCAAACAAAAAAGACACTGCTTTGTGCAATGCCTTTTAAGTAGAAATATTCAAGTTTGTATCACATATAACTGACACTGTTGTACGACTGTTTTTTCAACAAAAAAAGGCAATTGGAAATACCAAATGCCTTTGTTTGTGTTTGGTTGTTAGTTAAACTTATTTCTCGTAAGCAGCCTTAAGAACGTTGAAGTAATCAGCGATATCTGTCCATGTAGCACCAGTCTTAACGCCGTTGTTGTCAACCCATTCGTTATCAAGAACACCAGTTTGTGAACCTTCTGCAACTCTTTCGAATTCTGTAGCGCCGAAACCGTTTTCAATAACATATTTGCAGGTAGCATCTACGTTAGCTTTCCAACCAAGAGCTTCTGTTCCAATGTTAGCGTTTGTGGACCAGTAACCGTTTTGGCTCTTGAGAAGTTTAGCAGCTGTCATGATTGTTTTGTCTTCCTTGCCAGCGATCATAACGGAAACTTCGTTTTTAGCAACAGCTTCGAAGTACTTTTCGCAGTTAGCTTCGTCAGCAAACCAGTCAACCATCTTTGTGGAACCAACTTGGTAACCGTTTGTAGCGTCGTAAACCATTTCTACGCCAGCAAATTTAACTGTTTTGTAGAAGTGCTTTTGAACTTCTTTACCATGGTCAAGAACTGTAGCTGCAACTGT
>JAFTNE010000243.1 GCA_017452035.1 Clostridia bacterium | reverse complement strand
GAGGCTTTGGACGATATCGAGGATGCAGAGTTAAAGGCAAACTTGATGACTTTGTTCGATTTGAACTAATGTAATTAAATAGTTTCAACAAAAGGCAATCAGTAACTGTTTACTGGTTGCCTTTTATAGTCAAATTGATGCAGTCAAAGTATAGTTGTTTTTTATGGAAAAATATATTAATTTTATCAACAAATTTTTATTTACGTATTGAAACGCATAACAAAATATTATATAATAGTTATACGCATAGTTTGGGTAGTAGGAGATAAAACCCAAATAGTACATTTTGTGCGAGCAAGGAGGACTAATGAAAGACATAATCATTATTGGCGGTGGTATTATTGGCTGTTCCATCGCTCGTGAATTATCTCGCTATAGCGCAGATATTCTGTTGCTGGAAAAAGGTAACGACGTATCCGTTGGTACAACCAAAGCAAACAGTGGTATTGTACACGGTGGCCATGACGCTTATCCAAATAGTAAAAAAGCTTACTATAACGTAAAGGGTAACGCAATGTTTGACGCTCTTTCCAAAGAGTTGGATTTCCCCTTCCGTCGTAACGGCTCTATGGTTCTTTGCTTTGACCAAGATCTCAAATGTGGCCTGAACGATTTGCTCGCACGTGGCGAACAAAACGGCGTAAAAGGTCTTTACATTGTTGATGGTGACAAAGCACGCGAAATGGAACCACATCTTTCTCCATCTGTTGTTGCAGCTTTGGTTATCCCAAGTGGTGGTATCGTTTCTCCATACGAAATGGCAGTAGCTTATGCTGAAAACGCATGCACAAACGGTGTAGAATTCCGTTTTTTGAGTGAAGTTACAGGTCTCAAAAAGCAAGACGGTATCTTTACAGTTACTTGTGCTGATGGTTACAGCGAACAAGCAAAGGTTGTTATCAACGCTGCTGGTTTGTATGCTGACGAAATCAACAACCTCATCTGTGAGCGTAAGTACCACGTTCAACCACGTAAAGGCGACTACATGTTGATGGACAAGTCCGTTGGCTATCTTGCTGACCACACATTGTTCCAACAACCTACAAAGATGGGTAAAGGTATCTTGGTTACACCAACTACTCACGGTAATATTTTGGTAGGTCCAACAGCAACTGACCGTGATGACAAAGATGACGTAAACACAACAATCGAAGAACTTGGCGAAGCTTTTGCAAAGGCTTTGATATCCGTTCCAACTTTGAACAAGCGTAACATCATCACACAATTCAGTGGTCTGCGCGCTCACATCCCCGAAAACGACTTTGTTGTTGAAGAAAGCGAAGTAGAGTGCTTCTACAACTGCATTGGTATCGAGTCCCCTGGTCTATCTGCTGCACCTGCAATTGCTGTGGACGTAGCAAGCTGGGTTTCCGAAAAACTTGGTCTTGAGCTCGATCCAAACTTCGTTGCAACAAGAAAAGCTATTCCACAATTCTCGCACCTTTCAAATATTGACAGACAAAAACTTATCGACCAAAATCCATTGTATGGCAACATCGTTTGCCGTTGCGAAGTGGTTACCGAAGGCGAAATTGTTGAGTCAATTCGCCGTAAGCCAGGCGCAGTTGACCTTGACGGTGTAAAACGTCGTACTCGCGCAGGCATGGGCCGTTGCCAAGCAGGTTTCTGCACACCTCGTATCATGGAAATCATTGCACGCGAACTTAACATTCCTCTTGAGGAAGTTACAAAGCGTGGTGGCACAAGCCAAGTTGTAATAGGGAGAACAAAGTAATATGAGAAAAATCAATTTAGTAATCGTTGGTGGTGGACCTGCTGGTCTTGCTGCCGCAAAAGCTGCCTATGACTGTGGCGAAAGAGATATTTTAATTTTGGAACGCGAAGCTGAGCTTGGTGGAATTTTGAACCAATGCATCCACAACGGTTTTGGTCTTCACACCTTCAAAGAAGAGCTTACTGGTCCCGAATACGCACAAAGATACATCGACCAAGTTGTTGAACGTGGCATTGCATATCGCGTAAATGCAACTGTTATTGACGTTTCCAAAGACAAAGTAGTAACATACGTTTCTGCAGTGGATGGACTTATGCAAGTTCAAGCAAAGGCTATCATCCTTGCTTGTGGTTGCCGTGAGCGTCCCCGTGGTGGTATCAACATTGCTGGTATGCGTGGTGCTGGTGTATTTTCTGCTGGTACAGCGCAAAAACTTGTAAACATCGATGGTTACCTTCCCGGTAAGGAATGTGTAATTTTGGGTAGTGGCGACATCGGTCTTATCATGGCTCGCCGTATGACGTTTGAAGGCGCAAAGGTAAAGGCTGTTGTAGAACTTATGCCATACTCCTCTGGTCTTAACCGTAACATCGTTCAATGCCTCAACGACTTCGACATTCCACTCTACTTCTCTCACACTGTAGTAGATATCAAGGGTAAGGATCGTGTTATAGGCGTTGTAGTTGCCCCTGTTGACGAAAAACTTGCTCCAATTTTGGACAAAGCACAACTCATCGAGTGCGACACGTTGCTCCTTTCCGTTGGTTTGTTGCCCGAAAACGAACTTGCAAAGCAAGGTGGCGTACAACTTTCCAACGTAACAGGTGGTGCTGTTGTTGACGAAAACATGATGACAAACATCGATGGCGTGTTCGAGTGTGGTAACGTACTTCACGTACACGACCTTGTTGACTTTGTTTCTGCCGAAAGCGAAAACGCAGGTAAGTGCGCCGTAGCGTACATAAACAGTGGCGAAATTTGCTCGGAAAAAATTGTTATCAACTGCACAAATGGTGTTCGTTACTGTGTTCCAACACAACTTAACCGTGACGACAACTATCAACCACTCAGCTTTAAGATGCGTGTTGCAAACGTATTCAAAAAGGTAGAGCTCGCTGTATTTGCTGATGGCGTAAAGGTATTTGGCAAAAAACGTCCAGTTGTTGCTCCAGGCGAAATGGAAAACATCAACCTCACTGCTGAACAAGTGGAAACACTCAAAAAAGCACAACATATCGAAATCACTTTGATTAAATAAGGAGAGTAACTATGAGAGAAATGATTTGTATTAACTGCCCAATGGGTTGCCATTTGACTGTAGATGACTCTAACTTGCAAGATATCAAAGTTACTGGTAACATCTGTCCACGTGGCGTAATTTATGCTAAAAACGAAATCACCAGTCCCAAACGTATGGTAACTGGTTCTGTAAAGGTAGAGGGTGGCAACATCGCTATGGTTTCCGTAAAAACTCGCGAAGCTATCCCCAAGCACCTCATCTTTGACAGCCTCGAACTGTTGAAAGACGTTGTTTTACAAGCTCCCGTTCACATTGGTGACGTAGTAATTGCAGACGTTTGTGGTTGTGGTGTAGATATCATTGCAACTAAGGAAATCGTAAAAGAGTAGTACGTAACGACAATAATTCCCCCAATAATATCTATCTGCTAAATGCAAAAGGAAAACGACTATGAAATATATTCTCGCACTCGACCAAGGCACAACTAGCTCACGCGCTATCGTATTTGACAAAAACGGTCAAATCATCGGTCAGGCTCAACAAGAGTTTGAACAAATTTACCCCAAAGCAGGCTGGGTAGAACACCGTCCACAAGACATTTACGGTTCTCAAATTGCCGTAATGACAGAGGCTATCGTTCAAGCAGATATCTCTGTAGAAGACATTTTGTCCATCGGTATCACAAACCAACGTGAAACGACTTTCGTTTGGGACAAGAAAACAGGTCAACCTGTATACAACGCTATCGTATGGCAATGCCGTAGAACAGCAGGCTACTGCGAACAACTCAAAGACCAAGGTTGGAGCCAAAAGATTTACGACAAAACCGGTCTTGTATTGGACGCATACTTCTCTGCAACAAAAATCAAATGGATTTTGGACAATGTTCCCGGCGCACGCGAAAGAGCAGAAAAAGGCGAACTTATTTTTGGTACAGTAGACACATTTATCATGTGGAAACTTTCCAACGGACGCATTTTTGCAACTGACTACACAAATGCAAGCCGTACAATGCTTTACAATATCCACACACTCGATTGGGATGACGAACTTTTGCAATTGTTTGGTATTCCTCGTAGTATGTTGCCCGAAGTTTGCCCATCCGGTCACAACTATGGTAACACAGACGAAACGTTTATCGGTCGTGAAGTTCCTATTTGTGGTGTTGTTGGCGACCAACAATCAGCATTGTTTGGACACCTTTGCGTAAACAAAGGCGACATCAAAAACACATACGGTACAGGTTGTTTCCTTTTGATGAACACAGGCGACCAAGCTGTTGCAAGCAAAAACGGCCTTGTTACCACATTGGCAGCATGCACCGATGGCCAAAAACCACAATATATTTTGGAAGGTTCGGTATTTATCGGTGGCGCAATCAACCAATGGTTGCGTGATGAAATGCGCATGATCCGTAGCGCTCCCGAAACAGAAACTTACGCTAAGCGTGTTCCTGATACAAACGGTGTGTACATTGTTCCAGCATTTACTGGTCTTGGCGCACCATATTGGGATTCTGAAGCTCGTGGTACAGTTGTTGGTATCACACGTGGTACAAACAAAGACCACTTTGTACGCGCAGCGTTGGAAGCTATCGACTACCAAGTTTACGACCTTGTTAGCGCAATGAAAAAGGACAGTTGCTCAGATATCACCAGCCTTCGCGTTGATGGCGGTGCAAGCGCAAACAACTTCTTGATGCAATTCCAATCTGACATTTTGAACGCACAAGTAGTTCGTCCAAAGGTTGTCGAAGTTACAGCTCTTGGCGCAGCTTACCTTGCAGGTTTGATGATGGGCTACTGGAAAGATATTGACGATATTCGTTCCAATATCGAAATTGACAAGGTATTCAAGCCAAAGATGACTGAAGCTAAACGTGACGAACTTATTGCTGGGTGGAACCACGCTGTTCGTCAAGCACGTACAAGATAGTTTGTAAAACATATCAAAAGCTTTTAGCAGACAATAGTACATATTATCTACAATACAAAAAGACCTCACAAGTTGTGAGGTCTTTTTTTTGTTTTGCAAGCACTTGCTGTTTTTGAGGATAATTTCCTGCCAACTTGTGGCAACTTGCATTAGTTAGTGGTCAATTTGTATTAGGTAGTAGGTGATTTGCTTTAGTTAGTGGCGCAATTTATATCAACTATTGTCACAAAGGGTATTAGTTGGTGGTACGGTTGAGTTTTTAGCATTTGTTATGCCTAAACTCAAACTATTTCAAGCACACTGTTGCCACTTTTTACAACACAATGTCGCAAATTTTTGTAAAGTCACCGTTGTCAATGGTGTAGGTGGGCGTTGCCACTCCGTTGTTTTGTAGGTGGCCAGTGTTTAACCAAATGCAGTCCATTTGCGAATTGTTTGCGCCCAAAATATCACTGTTTAGGTCGTTGCCAATGTAGATGCACTGACTTTTGTCGAGGTGGTACTTTTCCACCACAACGTCAAAAAACTGTGTGCTTGGTTTTGCTATGCCGTAGTTGGAGGAAAGCACAATTCCACTAAAAAACTTTGGCAAGCCAAGTTTTGCAAGTTCGTTTTTGGTAAAACTTGCTTGCGCGTTGGAAAGTACGTACAGCTTTTTGCCAGCCTGTTTTAGCTTTGATAGCGTTTCTAACACACCATCAAACAGTTGCAGTTTTCTTGTTGATGCCACACGAAAGGCCTGGGTTACAAACTTTGCCGTACCCTTGTTCTTTATACCTTGGCTAGCCAAAATATCGTAAAATACCTTTACTACGTCAATTTCTGGATAGTCGTAACGCTTTTTGCCTTCAGCAAGTTGCTTTTGACATCCTTCAAAAAACAGCAATTTTACCTGCTCGGGCAGTAGTTTTACCCCGTAAAAATCCAATAGTGGTGCTATTGCTTGCCAAGTGGCCATGTCTCCTTCGTCCGTCCACACGTCTATCATTGTGCCGTAGATATCAAAAATGATGTTTTTGTACATATTTACTCCTTTATTTATCAAAATGATGTTGTTTTGTCGCTAAACATTTGCACGTTTGCAATTTGCAATGGCAAGTAAGCGTCCGTTTTTAGGAATACCTTTCCCTCAAAACAGCAACTTTTCAACAAAATTGTACCATAACCCATTCTTTAAGTCAATAACCTAAGTACTCCACACCGACAAGCAAAATTTCGTTTATCTTTGGGTTGGCAATTTTGTACTGCAGTATTTTGCCGTTACGTGTGCGTTCCACAATGCCCACGTCTCGCAAAAGTCGCAGTTGGTGGGATACCGTAGTTTGGTTGAGTTTTAGTACCCTTGCCAGGTCGGTTACGCACAGTGGAGCTATCGCCAATGCAGAAAGCATCCTCACCCTTGTTTGGTCGGCAAGTAGTGCAAAAAATCGCGCAATTTTGCCAGTGTCTTGCGTGGTTGGCAGGTAAGCGTCCAAATCATCTAATATTTGTGGGGTGGCTTGTAGCATATTTAGTAGTTCTCCCAAGTATATTGTAACAGGTTGTACCTTTTTGCAACAAAAATTGTACAATTGTCACAATGTCGAAAACTTGCGCATATTGTAAGATAAAAACTATCTTTGGAAAATCAAGGGGGAAAACCATGAACATAACAAAAAGCCTTTTGTACCTTTTGCTGTTGTATGCCGTTTTGGATGGTGGCAAAAAACTATCCCTTACCACAGGCCTTACCATTGCATTTGTAATAATGCTACTCAACTGCTACGTTGGCAACAACTTTGGTTGCAACAACAATCGCAGTGGTTGGAACAACGGCAACAACTGCTGTTGCAACAACTCCTTTTGGGGTCTAAACGGCATTTAGTATTTCCAAAATTTACGCCTATCTGCTATGCACACAGTAGATGAAGTGGCTTGATACAAATAAATATCTTGCCAACAATGTAAAATTTTTAGCAGTGAAAAATTTTGCCATAGCAAAACCTAAAAACACGCTGATTACTCAACAAAATACAGCTCTTTGTTGACAGCCTGTTACTGCATATTGATACGCAAAAAGGACAACCGAAATTGGTTGTCCTTTTTTAACTGATAAAATTATTTTATAATGTCTACTTATTTAATCAAGCAAGTCATCATATGTTACCCCGAACAAAGTTTTTAGTGCTTTTAGTTCTATGTCGGTTACAAACCGTTGTCCACTTTCAATGCGTTGAATGGCATTTTTGTCCACGTCAATACCCAAAAGTTGCAATTTTTCTGCCAACATTCGTTGGGACATCTTTGGATTTTGCGACTTTCTCAAATCATAAATCCGTTTTCCAGAAATATTGTTTTTGTTGTCCGTTGATTTATTTTTGAACATATTTCCCTCAAATTGACATTCAGTGCTTGACAAACTATATTATAGTATATATAATTTACATATTGACATTCACTGAATGTCAAAAAATAATACTATTGGAGGGCCAATATGAGAAAAACAATTTTAAAACTTACAACTATTGTTATGCTTTTTGTGCTTGCATTTAGTCTTGTTGCTTGCTCGGTTATCCCACAAGACTACAAAGAAGCACGCAGTAATTTACGCGATAATGATTATACGGTTAATGTTGGGGACAAAGATGATATTGTTGATTCTGACCACGAGTATAGCTCCGTATTGGAAATGATTACTCAGCTTTTGGAATACGATGTTATTGAGGAAAATGAGGAATCGTTGGAAGAGCTTCATCCAGAATTGGCAGAAATTGAAAAAGACTTGGACAAAGTGCTTGCTGCTTTTGACGAAGATCAAGAAAATTTGTTAGTCATCATCTATTTTGAAGATGCAAGCTCAGCTAAGGAATACTTCGAATTGATTGGAGATGTTTTCCAAATTGCTAAAGCTGAGGGGTTGAGTTCGGAAATTGACATTAGAAAAGACGATTTGACTTATGGCGTTTCTGGTATTGTTGTATACTTTGGTACACAAGATGCATTGGATGCAGCAAAGTAAGTTTTATGCGATGTATAGTCAAAAATCTTTTAAATCAAAATCTTGATAACAAAAAACGAGGCAAACAGTTGCCTCGTTTTTTATATATGAGTATATTTTTGTCGTTATTATTTCTTTTCCCTACAAACACCGTTGGTAATTACAAACTGTTTGCAGTCGCCAAGCATTTCCTCGGGGATGTCCGTTGCTGTGGTAAGCAGTATTTGCAAACGCTTGTCAAAGTGCAGTAGGCGTTTTTGTCTGTCGGCATCCAGCTCGCTCAAAACGTCGTCCAGTAGTAGTACTGGGTACTCGCCAATGATATCTTTAAATATCATCAACTCGGCAAGTTTAAGGGACAATGCAGTGGTGCGTAGTTGTCCTTGACTACCAAAGCTACGTACGTCCACGCCGTTTATTTTCAAGCAGATATCATCTCGCTGACATCCCACCGAAGTGTACCTAATGCCAAAGTCCTTTTCCAAGCTGTTTTGCAACAGCGCGAGGTAGTTTTGCGCCAAGTCTTTGGTGGTATCGCCTTCAATTTGCGTGACGTAAGATAGTTCAAGCGTTTCCTTTCCGTCCGTCAACTTTTCATGGCAACGCTTTGCGTACACCTTCAGTTTTTCGCAAAAAGCTCGGCGTTTTGCAACGATACGCGCTCCCTCTTCGGCAATTTGCTCATCCCAAACAAACACCATTTCTTTTAGTTGCGCAACACTTGTGGCCCTTTTCAAAAGGTTGTTGCGTTGCGCAATTGCTTTGTTGAATCGTTGCAAACTGTAAAAGTAGTTTTTGTCCGTCTGACAAAGGTCAATATCCAAAAATCTGCGTCTTTCAGCTGGCGACTGGGAAATAATTTTTATCTCGTTTGGCGAAAAATAGATGCAGTTCAAATACCCCATCAATTCAGCCATTTTTGCAATGGGAACGCTGTTTACAGCAATGCGTTTTTTCCCCTGCGTTTTGATGTCGAAGGAGATTTCGCCATCGCCATATCGGCAGTTGTAGTTTACCTTTACAAAGGCGTTTTGTTCCCCCCAGCGCACTAAATCTTTGTCCTTGTCGGTACGGGGAGACTTTCCAATGCAACACAAATAGACGCTCTCA
This sequence comes from Clostridia bacterium, assembly GCA_017452035.1. Lineage (GTDB taxonomy): Bacteria > Bacillota > Clostridia > Christensenellales > CAG-314 > Fimimonas. The sequence goes on along the minus strand of JAFTNE010000243.1, from coordinate 106 downwards.
ACAAGGTTTGTTTTACCCTGAGCGTTATCTCCAACAAAAATATTTAGGCCGTCCCCAAGCACAACCATTTGTTGCGCAAGGTTGCGATAGTTGGCAAGGGAAATTT
>JAFTNE010000001.1 GCA_017452035.1 Clostridia bacterium | reverse complement strand
GTTGGGGTTTGTTAACAAGTTCAACACACCTGGCTCTTGTGTGCCAATACGGGTTTCCATTGTAAGCTTGCGATATGGCACAAAACCACATTTTTGTTGAACACGTTTTGATTGCACGTTGAAGTCGTAGTAACCACAAGTGAGAAAGTCGAGGTTTTTTACCTCAAAAAGATAGTTTATAACTGCTTTGACAGCCTCCGTCATCAAACCTTTACCCCAGTAGTCACGCGATAGCACATAACCGATTTCTCGTCCAAGAAAGCCGTCAAACTCCGTCAATTTATCTTCCATGCCATATTCGTCCACACCCAGCGAACCAATAACTTTGTTGTTGTGCTTGTAGACAATGGCAAAGGTTTTGTCTTCGGCAATAAAGGTGTTCAAAATACGCTGAGACTCCTCAATACTTGTGTGATGTGGCCAACCTGCCCTTTCGCCGGTGCCATCTTGGGAGGCATACTCGTAGAAATCTGCCAGATCGGCTTGACAAAATGGGCGCAATACAAGACGCTCCGTTTGCAAAACCGTTCCATTAAGTTGAAATTGGGCGTTCATAGTTACCTCCTTTAATTATTGACATAAATTAGCTATTTTAGTTGTTGCTTTGTTTATAGTTTGATTACGGACGAACAAAGCTCGTCCCTACGATTTGACGCGAACCGTCCCACAAAAGCAAACAGAACTTGTGAGAAGCCGGGGCTCGAACAAGGGATGTTTGTTTAGCGATAGTGGTTTGAGCCGCAAAAGGCAAGCAAGAAACACATTGTTGCAAGGGAGCATACCTGTAAGGTCTGTGACCGAGCAAAATGTGGGAGATTGCGCAGATCTTTTGCACTCAAAAAGCAAACAGAACTTGTGAGAGATCCCAAAATAAAAAAGCGATTGGTATGTAACCAATCGCCAATTTGTCATCAATGTAAAAAATTACGCAATGCTGTTCAAGATGATCATTACGATGCAAGCAACTGCAATAACACCTGCGCAAATAAATGTCCATGTTTTGAGAACACGTTCACGGCGAGATGAAGCGTTTTGACCATAGTAACTTTCGTTATCGTCACTCTTGGAAGAGCCTGTCATAGCTTCGGTACCGTCGCTATTGCCCTTTTGTTGCATAACTACGAAAATGATGAAACCAGCAGCAATAAGTGCAACTGCTGCAATGGCGATTTTGATGTAAGAGAGTGCTGGCACAGCTGCCAAAAATGCAAGAATATTCAACACGTGAATTAGCCTCCGTATGTAAAATGGACATAAATTGCCCTTTATATTTTTATGCTTGTTTATTTTACCACACTATTTGCCAAATGACAACTGTTTTGCAGTAAAAAAATGAAACAAAAGGGTAACAATTTGCTTTTTGACACAAAATGCACATGGTTCAATTTGTATTTGCAATGTTTATTGCAACAAAAAAAGGACAACACAGATTACTCTTGTTGTCCTGTTTGTTTATTGTTTAACGTTACTTTTTAACGATAAGGCTTTTGCCAGTCATTTCAGCTGGGATATCCAAGCCCATGGAAGTAAGCAATGTTGGTGCGATATCGCACAAAGCACCTTCGGTAAGAGTTGTATTGTCGCGAGCGCAAACATCCACCATGATAAATGGAACTTTGTTTGTTGTGTGAGCAGTAAATGCACCACCTTTGTCGTCCAACATCTTTTCGGCATTACCGTGATCGGCCGTTACAAACACTGTGCCACCATTTTGCAAGATGCACTCTACAACGCGACGAACACATTCGTCCACAGTTGCAACGGCCTTTTTGGCTGCGTCAAACACACCAGTGTGACCAACCATATCGCAGTTGGCAAAGTTAAGTATCATAACGTCGTACTTATCTTTGTTGATTTCGGCAATGGCACGGTCGGTTACTTCGATAGCAGACATTTCTGGTTGAAGGTCGTAGGTGGCAACCTTTGGTGAATTGATAAGCACACGTGTTTCGCCCTCGTTGGCAAGCTCTACACCACCATTGAAAAAGAAGGTTACGTGAGCGTACTTTTCCGTTTCGGCAATGCGAAGTTGAGTTTTGTTGCACTTTGCAAGGTATTCGCCAAGGGTGTTTGTGTAGCTTTCGGGACGGAAAGCAATGTCGATACCGGTAAACTTTTCGTCATATTGAGTAAAGCATACCCAGTGAACGTCACGTTTTTTGCCACGGAGTGAGAAACCATCGAAACCACTTTGAGTAAATGCACGAGTCATTTCGCGCGCACGGTCAGGACGGAAGTTGAAGAAGATTACTGCATCGCCATTGTTGATGGTTGCAACAGGTTTGCCATCCTTGGTTACCACTGTTGGCAAAACAAATTCGTCAGTTGTACCGTTGTCGTAGCTATCACGAAGTGCTTGAACGGCATTTTCTGTTGTAACTTCGCCCTTGCCCAATGTGAGCATATCGTACGCCTTTACAACGCGTTCCCAACGGTTATCACGGTCCATTGCGTAGTAACGACCACAAACAGTAGCAATTGTACCAAAGTTGAGTTCGTCCATTTTGTCTTGCAATTGTTGAACAAAGTCGGCACCACTTGTTGGGGAAACGTCACGTCCGTCCATATAACAGTGAACGTAAACGTTATCAAGACCTTGTTGCTTTGCAAGTTCCAAAAGTGCAAACAGGTGTGTGATGTGAGAGTGAACGCCACCGTTGGATGTGAGGCCCATCAAGTGCAACTTTCCGTTGTGCTTTTTAGCATACTCTACTGCGCCCAAAAGAGCCTCGTTTTGGAAGAAATCGCCATCTTGGATGCTCTTTGTGATACGTGTGAGTTCTTGATAGATAACGCGACCTGCGCCCATGTTCAAGTGGCCAACCTCGGAGTTGCCCATTTGACCTTCGGGCAAACCAACGGACAATCCACTTGCATCCAACGTTGTTGTTGGGTAGGTGGACATAAGGTAGTTGACGTATGGAGAACACTCAACGCCAATAGCGTTGCCCTTTGATTGTTTGGACAAGCCATAGCCGTCCATGATGATAAGTGCTGTTAATTTTCTGTTCATAATTAAACCTTTTTGGAATTATTTTTGTTAGGGTGCGCAAGACGCACGCGTAACAGATTGTTGTTTAGCGTCGCGATTTGACGAGCAAAAGGCAAGCAAGATAGGTATTATTACGAGGGAGCATACTTATATTGTATGGGACCGAACAAAATACCTAAGATTGCGCAGAACTTTTGCCGTCAAAAGACAACAAGATGTTAAGAGTGTGCCTTAACTACGCCGGCAAATTTTTCTGCAACCAAGCTTGCGCCACCAATGAGACCACCATCAATGTGACTCATGGAAAGAAGTCCAGCTGCGTTTTTGTCGTTCATGCTACCACCGTATTGGATGTAAAGAGCATTTGCAACTTCTTCACCGTAGATTTCAGCAAATACGCCACGGCAAAATGCGATTGAGTCGTTTGCTTGGTCGTCAGTTGCTGTAACGCCAGTACCAATTGCCCAAACTGGTTCGTATGCAACAATAACGTTAGCAAGTTGCTCAGCTGTGATACCCTTGAAACCTTCGACAATTTGACGGCGAAGAACGTTTTCCATGTTGCCACTTTCGCGTTCAGCAAGAGTTTCGCCAATGCAAACGATAGGTTTGAGACCAGCATTGAGTGCTGCATTTGTACGAGCAAGAACGGTAGCGTCTGTTTCGCCAAAGTACGTACGGCGTTCGCTGTGACCAATTACAACATATTCTACGCCAAGTTCAACAAGCATAGAAGGAGCAATTTCGCCAGTGAAAGCACCACTTTCCTTCCAGTGGCAGTTTTGTGCGCCAACGTGAATGTTTGTGCCCTTTGTAAGCTCTACTGCTGTTGCCAAATCAGTAAATGGAACGCAGATGATAACTGTGTTGTTTGTGTCTGCAACAAGTGGAATAAGTTCGCCAATCAAAGCCTTTGTATCAGCGATAGTTTTGTTCATTTTCCAGTTGCCAGCAATAATTTTATTTTTCATAGTAACTCTCCTTACTGTCAAGATACGGCATACGTCAAAATGTATGCCGTACTTGCACAAATTTGTTTTAGATGTTGTTTTTTACGAGAAACTGTACAACATAGTCGTAGGAAATAACAACAGTGTTGCGAGAGGTGCGCAAAACCAAACTGTCATCAGTGAGGTCTACAAGTGTGCCGTAGATTTCGTTTTCCAACAGGTCGATAACTTTGACATCACGGTTGAGATAGTTTTGCAATGTTTGTTTTGTCATAGTATGCTCCTTGGTTTGGTTACAAACAGCAATGTTTTTGATTATGTTGTGACGTTTACGTCTACTTGCAGCAATTACCACTGTAGAAATGTAAACGGGCACATAACTTGTTGCGCTCATATTATTTGTTGTTCAAGCAATCGATACCTGGAAGAACTTTGCCTTCGAACAATTCCAAGCTTGCGCCACCACCAGTGGAAACGTGGCTCATCTTGTCAGCGTAACCAAGTTGTGCAACTGCAGCTGCGGAGTCGCCACCACCAATAATTGTTGTAGCATCAGACTCAGCCATAGCCTTTGCAACAGCGTTAGTACCTGTAGCAAGAATTGGGTTTTCGAAGATACCCATTGGGCCGTTCCAGATAACTGTTTTAGCTGTTTTGATAGCTTCAGCGTAAAGTGCACATGTCTTTGGACCGATATCTGCGCCTTCGCGATCAGCTGGGATTTTGTCAGCGTCAACAACAACTGTTTCAACAGGTGCATCGATTGGGCTTGGGAAATCTGCAATTGTTACGCAGTCAACAGGCAACAAAAGTTGTTTGCCAGCTGCCTTTGCTTTTGCCATCATTTCACGGCAGTATTCAATTTTTTCTTCGTCAAGAAGAGATTTACCAACTTCGTAACCTTGAGCCTTCAAGAATGTGTAAGCCATACCACCACCAATGATGAGTGTATCGCACTTTTCGAGAAGGTTGTTGATAACGTTGAGTTTGTCAGCGACTTTTGCACCACCCAAAATTGCAACAAATGGGCGAACTGGGTTTTCCAAAGCGTCTGCCATTACGGATAGTTCCTTTTCAATCAAGAAACCACAAACTGCTGTTTTTACAAAGCCATATTCTACAATAGCTGCTGTAGATGCATGAGAACGGTGAGCTGTACCGAAAGCATCGTTTACGTAGATATCTGCAAAGCTTGCAAGCTTGCGGCAGAATTCTTCGTCACGGCCTTCTTCGCCAGCGTCAAAACGTGTGTTTTCCAAAAGTACTACTTCGCCTTCGTTGAGTGCTGCAACTTTAGCTTGAGCATCTTCGCCAACGATATCTGTAGCAAATGTTACTTTGCCATCCAAAAGTTGGTTGAGTCTATCAGCAACTGGTTTCAAGCTGAACTTTTTAGCATCGCCCTTCAAAGCCTTTGCAATAAATTCGGCTTTAGCTGCATCTCTTTCACATTCGGGGAGAGCTTCAAATGCCTTCTTTTCATTTTTTTTGAGTTTGAAGTTAGGACTAAAAATGTTGTTAGGTTTGCCAAGGTGAGAGAACAAAATAACATTTGCTCCTTGTTCCATCAAGTACTTGATAGTTGGCAATGCGCCGTTGATACGGTTTTCGTCTGTGATTACGCCATCTTTCATAGGTACGTTAAAGTCAACGCGTACCAAACATCTTTTGCCTTTTACGTTTACGTCTTTGATGCTTTGTTTGTTCATCTTTGATACTCCTTTTTGTATATAGATATTTGTTTTTATTGCGTCATTTTGAGGTAGATATAGGCAAAATTTTGCTACTACCCAAAATACCTCAATTTTACAAATACATTATAGTTTGTAAGACAATTTATGTCAAGTAATATAGTAAATTAAATACATTGCCAAAATTTATGGCATAGCAAAGTTTGGGTTATGATGCAAAACTGGTAACAAACGTTTTGTGGAGTAAGTGGGCGTAAAACATAATATCAAACAAATAGCACACTTGCGTTTTTGCGATTGGCTGGGAGTAAATTGTAGAAAGATGTTAACAGTTAGTTTTAAAATTGTCAAAATAAATATTTTGCGTTGGCTCAATGCACTTGCAAAAATGTTGACATTTGTGTATAATATACTCACT
>JAFTNE010000242.1 GCA_017452035.1 Clostridia bacterium | reverse complement strand
GGAAGGTGCGGCTGGATCACCTCCTTTAAGGGAGTAGACAGGAATGTCTACCATCCAAGTCGAGTGAGTAGAGATACTCACGGAAATTACGAAAGTGGAGTTACAACACTAAAAACAGTAACAAACCCGATACTGTGAAATTTCTTCTTCTGTTCTGTTAAAGCATCATTAAAAACACCTTAGGGTGTTCTTTTTTTGCCTAAAGTACCACTTCAACACAAAAAGTGAAGGAATTGTTGGTAAACATTTCAAAAGCAAAACGCATCTTGAAAAGGAAAAAGGCAAGAAAAATACAACTCCAATCAACGTAGAAAGGCCAAGCAATAATACCTCTTGATTTCATATTAAAAAAACATTTGCAAACTGGCAACAACGTTGGTTGTTTACATATTACAATTCCAACCCAAAAGGTTGTTAAATATACATTGGAAGCATCACTAAACAGTGGTGTTATTTTTTTGCTTTTTTAAGTCTCAAACCATAGTCCGTTTGTTTTTTATATACTTTTAGTTTCGATAATTTTTAATTTGCATTTTTGATTTTTCGATAGCATTATTTGGTTTTTTGCTTTTTTTACTATCAAATAGCAATGCTACTTATTTGTAAATACTTCCAGCAACCTGCTGAGTAATATTCGGTATTGACTTTGTCCCTTGTAAATGGTACAATTGAACTATAAAAAACAGCTGTTAACTATTTAATTGTTGCGAACAGCCATTTTGATGGAACATATCACTAGTGTAGAAGTTTTAAAAGTGAGGTTGTCATGAAAAAAGTAATTAAACAGGTTTTGTTAGTAACTTTGATGTTAGTGCTAATTTGCGCCCTTTCGGCATGTTTTTTATTGCCAGATGGCTTTGGCAACGAGGGAGATAACAAGTCCAAAGAACACCTACAGTATACCCTCAACGAAGCCAAGGACGGCTATTCTGTTGAGTATTTAATAGATAATCCCACCTATACCCACTTGATAATTCCCAGTGAGTACGAAGGTTTGCCCATCACAGCAATTAATCGTATTTTTTCTTCCAAAATTGAAAAAATTACTATCCCTGCATCTGTTAAATATATTGCTGACGGTGCTATTAGCGAAGCGCATACAGCCATTGACGTAGACAAAAACAACGCACACTACAAAACAGTGGATGGAAGCCTTTACACAAAGGATGGCAGTGTGCTGGTTCGTTATGCTTCTGGCAAAAAGGATACTTCTTTTACCCTCCCCAATACTGTAACAACTCTTGGTGAGGGAGCTTTTAGCAAAAGTGAGCACCTTACCAGCATTGTTTTGTCTCAAAATATCACAGTTATCCCCAATTATGCATTTTCCAATAGTAAAGCGCTTAAAAGCATTACCCTGCCCAATGGTATTATTAGCATTGGCTTGCGTGCATTTTCCTATTGCTCATCCCTTACAAGTATTACCATCCCCGATAGTGTAACAAACATTGATTCTGGCATTTTGGAGGGATGTGAGTCCCTTGCAGAAATTGTCATCGGCAATTCGCTGACAAACTTGAACTGGATAGATTTTTCTCAACACCCCTCCCTCAAAAATGTAGTTATAGGCAATTCAATTACAGCCATTGACGAGGGCGCATTTGCAGGACTAACAACTTTGGAAAGCGTAACAATAGGCAATTTTGTAGCCACAATTGGCAAAGAGACTTTCAAAGACTGTACATCACTAAAAAGTGTAAGTTTTGGCGAAAACAACAAGCTTACTGTAATTGAATCGGGTACTTTTGATGGATGTTCGGCACTTTCCGGTGTGCAAATTCCTGCTTCGGTAACAAAAATTGGCGATAAAGCATTTTTCTACTGCTCTAACATCACAAACATATCATTGGATACTGTTACTGAAATCGGCAAAAATGCCTTTTCTGGTTGCAGCGCTCTCGCAAAGGTTGTTTTGAGCGACAATATCAAATATGTAGGCTCCAATGCATTTGGTGACTGTAATGCTCTTGTTTGCAACGAAGACGACAACGCCTACTACCTGGGCAATGAACAAAACCAATACCTTGTTTTGATGGGTGTAAAAAACAAGCAAATTGTTAGCTTTGACATTTCAACCCAAACCAAAATTATTTATAGCAATGTATTTAGTGAATGCGAACTGCTTGAAAGTGTAAATATTCCTAGTTCCGTCACAAGCATAGGAAGTTTTGCTTTTAGTCATTGCAAAGCACTTACAAGTGTAACAATTCCTATCTCGGTAACCACGCTGGGCGACTACGTCTTTACATACTGCTCTTCACTAGGTAGTGTAGAACTTCCCGAAAGTATATCGGCCATTCCCGATGGTATGTTTTACAATTGCGAATCACTTTCCAACGTTCAAATTCCCAACTCCGTTACAACCATTGGTGCCAATGCTTTTGATGGATGTAAAACAATTACCGAAGTAAGATTTTCCCCTTCGTTAACAAGCATTGGAGAGCAAGCCTTTGCTGGGTGTTACAAACTGCAATCGGTATATATACCCGATACAGTTACGTACATTGGTTACAAAGCATTTTACAAATGTAGTAATCTCAAAATTTATTGCCAAGCAAAGTCCAAACCAAACGGATGGGACAAAGATTGGAACTACTCTAATTGTGATGTTTCGTGGAATCATCATTCTTCATATTGAGATAAAACGCAGTGGGCTGTTGCAAATGACATTTTTGCACGGCCCACAAGTCATTTTAACACCCAAATGAGAAAAACCAAAACTATTTTTTCAATTTTGGAAACATTTCCAAAAAAGGGCTTGAAATTTTATAACATATACTGCTACCAATACACAGGCGAAACTATTGACTACGCAACAGGCCTGTTTGTGGAAGAGTGTCGCAACATTGTTGACTACGGCTTTGATATGTACGCGCCACAAACATTTGCTAACAAAACAACGCTAATTGGTTGACTCAACATGTGGGATAGAAACGTACCTTCTGCCAAATACGGCTTTGCTGGCATGCTTACAGCGCCAAGAAGAGTTTTTATCCAAAATGGCGCACTTTGCCAAGATCCTATTGTAAATTGCGCACCAGTACACAAAGCAACTGTAGCCAACAAACTTGCAGATAATGTTTTGACAGGCGTTATAACCATCAAAGCGACTGGCGTTACAAACTTCCATCTAAAAATGCGTTGTGACGGTGTAAATGCCACCACGTTGGGGCTAATTGATGGCCAGGGGGGGGGTGTTTCCGTTCCAAGTCAGGCGAGCAAATCGTTGGCGAAGAAAGGGACACCGACTCACTTAATGGAATTCGCCGTATGCCCTTCTCCAACAAAAGGGACGTAACCTTGACCATCGTTATGGACAAATTTTCTGTGGAAATTTTTGAGGACGGCAAAGTGATGTCTTCAACTATTTACCCACCGGAAAGTGCAGTTGGATTGGAGTTGACAATTGACGCACAAACCTGCGAGTATGAACGTGCAGAAATAATTACAAAGTAATAAATTCCCATTAAAAAATGGCAAACAAAAAAGTGCTTTGCAACTACGCAAGGCACTTTTGTTTTGCAGTTATTTAGAAAAAAATTGTTTGCTTACAGAAAGGAAAGAACTCCCTGTATGTAAAGAAAAAAAGTCCAATATGTTTGTATCAAACCTTTGTTTTTTATGGCTATCACAGAAGTAATACTTCACTTGCGTTCCGTGACATTCGCTACGCTCGGCTCTACGAACCCTATGGGTTCAGTTTGCTATCGCAAACAAAAAGCACAACAACTTGCGTTGTTATGCTTTCATTCCCTTTCGGTCGTTGGCACTCCCTGCGGGAATCGAACCCACAACTAGCCCTTAGGAGTTTGCCCAAACTACTAAAATAACATTTTTGGTGTGAAAAATGGCTATTTTTGTGCATTTTGGACATTATTTTGCGTGTATTTTGAGAAATTTTGTGCATTTTTTGCATTTCATCAAGTATCTTGCAAAAATTTTTATACCAAATTTATACTTTTTTTATACTTATTTTTAGGGGTATTTTTGTGGACGTCTTAGCTGTAATTTATCCTTATTCTTAAAGGATAGTTACATGTTCGATTCCTATTGCGGGTGCCACAAGTCGCTATAAAGATATTTGTAGCCCGCTTTTTGCAAAAAAGACTTCACTGTATGTATACATTCATTCGATTGACACGCGCGGAATTAAACCAAACATGTTCTGACAAAAATTGGTCAACAATTTTCCATCTGTGGCGGAAACTTGCACCCTACGCTTATCCTGTTTCCTAAAACTGTGTTTTTAGGGCTTGTGTGTCTTATGATACCGATTGATTTATTCACAGTTTTATGGTATAATTTATATAGATTGTTTTGTGAGTTACTGAGGTGCGTTTATGGATAATAAAATTCAAGTGGTAAATTGGAATATCAGTTATATGGGAAATCACGAAAGTAAACTCGATTTCTTGTTTTCTCTTTTACACGACAACTATTGTGTCTTACTGCAAGAGGTCAAGCCTCACGTATGTGAGCACATAAGATCCAAATACCAAGACAGTACCATTCTTTACTCATTGGATTATCGCACACCAATCAAATTCGACTCTGACGCCAGAAAATTGGGTGTTATGATGATATTAAGCAAAAATATATCGGTCAAAAAATCGGGCGTTATAGAACGAAATGTTTTTCCCGACAGAACATTATACGCAATCATAAATGTTGAAGGCAAAGAACTGAAAGTTTTAGCACTTCACTCTATTACAGGTTGTAGTTATTACAAAGCAAAATCAGTTCAATACGATTCGTTTGCCGAGTTTATAGACACATATTCCCCCGATATTATTGGAATTGACGCTAACGAACCGCAAATGGATTCCTATGACATTGATAAAATGGTGTTCTTTGACAACGGAAAAGGTGCACAAACATTTTTCCACGAGGTCAAAGCAAAAGGATTGTGCGATGCATTTGTGAAGCACAAAAATATTGCAGATTGTGAAGAGGGAAAGCCCGTCACTATTTCGCATAATGTGAAACGAAAGGGTGCTGTTAGATATGATTTCTTGTTTTCAAACAACAATTTTGAAATAACACGCTGCGAGTACTTGTACGATGAAGCTGTAAAAGCCGGCAGTGATCATGCTGCTATTATATCCGAGTTTATAATTTAATATTTATAGGAGTTTGAAATGACAGAGAAAATCTTTATAAGTTATAACCACAAAGATCAACGTCTAATTGATACTGTTACCCGTAGACTTGTCCTTGAATTTGGGAAAAACAACATCTTTTATGACGCATGGTCTATTCAACCTGGTGATAGCATTATCGGAAAAATGAATGAAGGATTGGACGCATTTACAACATTCTTTTTCTTCGTTTCTAATAACAGCTTAGAAAGTAAAATGGTTGCTCTCGAATGGCAAACTGCATTAAACAAGTCTATCAATAAGGACTTAAAGTTTGTAGCCATTAGAATTGATGACTGTTCAATACCCGCAATTTTATTGGACAAGCTTTACATAGATTTATATGGTGAAGGTTTAGATTCAACTGTCGAAAAAATGAGATGTATTATTAGGTCAGAGAATTGTTACAAACCTTTAGATAACATAGAGAATCTTGAGGCTACTTATGAAATAATTGATAGCAAAAAGGCAAAAATAACCATCAAAGCAATCGCATACTCAGAAAACAGCCCTACTTTTGCGTTTGCCTGCCAAAATTCTTTTGATGAATTTTCTGCTTGCTTTACAATAAGCGAAGGATTGGCACTAACAAATCGTGTTAAGATAACGACAGAGAAAGGACTTGTGTTAAATGCTTACACTGCACGTATACAAAGAACTTTGCAACCAGGATTTCCTTTTGTGTTTGAAGTAGTAGCCAAACAGAACCTCCATGCATTAAAAAACATTACAATCTATATCTTAAAAAATGCAGAAAAAGGATTATTTGAAAGTATTCCCATAAAATGAGCACCCACCCCTTATACAGCCTACCTTACAAAACACTATAAAATTTGCATACAAACAACCTATCAGGCGTAAAACCTATCTTTGCAGTAGATTTTACGCTTATCTTGCAAGCTTCCCCATTTGAAGATAGACTCAAACACTTCTAAAAACTCCTAAGTGTTTGAGATAACGCTAAACCTTCCATCAGAAAAGCATAATCCATTATATGCATCTCTTACTCTTAACTAATATTCCCTTATAATTCTAAAATTACTAAGGGAATATTTTTATATACTATTGACAATTCCCTCAATATATGGTATTTTTTAAGGGAACAAAAATGAGGTAAAGTTTATGAGAACATTTAGCTACACAAAAATTAATGAACAAAAATGGGATTCTGAAGTTCTCGGTCTAATTGCAGCTATATATAAAGAAGCGGGCAAGCAAGAACTGTATCTAAAACAACGTCCCGAAAAGCTGGAAAAGTTGGTGGAAATTGCAAAGGTACAAAGTACTGAGAGTTCCAATGCTATTGAAGGTATTGTAACAACGAACACTAGAATCAAACAAATTATGGAGGACAAGACTACTCCAAGAAATAGGGATGAACAAGAAATTGCCGGTTACCGTGATGTGCTAAATATTATCCACGAGAACTTTGATGTTATCTCTATCACACCAAACTACATTCTGCAACTGCACAAGATGTTGTACGGTCACATGAATAATCCTGCTGCAGGCAGAACTAAATCTGTGCAAAACTACATTAGTGCAACTTATCCAAATGGCACTACGAGAATACTTTTCACTCCGCTTAGTCCATTTGAAACACCATCTGCATTAGAAAGCATTTGCAACGAGTTTAATCGCGTAATTGGCAATAACGAACTTGAACCATTGATTGCAATACCCGTATTTATCCACGACTTCTTGTGCATTCATCCATTTAATGATGGAAATGGCAGAATGAGCAGATTGCTTACTACGCTACTGCTTTACCAAAGCGGATTTCACGTTGGCAAGTATATATCTCTTGAAGCAAAGATAGCTAAAAACAAAGATTTATACTATGATGCATTGAATCAGTCGCAAATAGGTTGGCACGATGGACAAGCTGATGTTGTTCCATTTATTAAGTATCTGCTTGGAACAATACTTTCTGCCTACAAGGACTTTGAAGATAGATTTGCATTGGTGGAAGAAAAGTTATCCGCAGTTGAAACAGTACGAAGAGCTATTATGACTAAGATTGGCAGATTCTCGAAACAAGATATTAGAGAGCTATGCCCTTCTCTAAGTATAAGTTCAATTGAAGGAGCTCTGCGTAAATTGGTTGCAGAAGGCGCTATTGTACGAGAGGTCAAAGGAAATAATATTCGGTATTTTAGAGCAAAAGAGATTTATGATTAACTTGCTTGACTTTTAAAATGCTAGAAACTATTTTTCACTATTTAATTAACATACATCGGAGAACCCAACATGAAAATACAGTTTATTATTGAAGGAAACAAATACCAGGAGTATATCAGAGAGATCATTCAGAGCTCCAAAGCGGAAGCCGCTATTCTC
>JAFTNE010000241.1 GCA_017452035.1 Clostridia bacterium | reverse complement strand
TCGTACGTTGACGTAAACGGTAGATTGCACACTGATGGTTATTGGGCTGTTTACTACACCTTTGCTAACTACTACTCGCCTTTTGGAACAAACATCCAAGGCGTAGGGTACAATCCAGCAGAGGCAAACCAAGCATCCACCTACAAAGATTTGTGGGTACTTGCAAACAACTACTGGAACTAAACTGGCGCGCCTTTACTACCCATTTCAATTAATATTTTAGTGTAATAAACAAAGAGAACATTGCAAAGTTTGCAACGTTCTCTTTTTAATTTAGCTATTTTGCCAAGTACCAGTTATCGTAAAAGTAGCACAGTTTGTGTTTTACTTCCGTTATAGCAATGGGGTCTATTGGTGCAAAAAACTGCTTTGCGCGCTCGGTGGGGCTTGCAAATGTGTAACCTTCGTCATTTTGGTAGTCGTCCACCATTTGTGGGCCACCCTGCTGTGGTTGCTCTGTTGTGGTTGACGGCGTTTGCGCTCCAACAGGTTGTTGGGTGGCTGTTGGGGGTTGCTCTGGTGTAGCATTGCCAGTGCCACCAAACAGATTTTGCGCAAGGTTCATCACCGTGGGGTTTGTCATCATTTGCAAAATTGCTCCCGTTTTGTCCTCACTGGTGGCAGTCGGTGAAGACAGTTTACTTACACCCTGCAAAATGTCCTTGGTGTCGTCATTCAAAAAGGGGGCAATATCTTGCAATTTTGGGGAAGATTGTTTGTTTGGGCTTAGCATTTGCCATGCCAAAAACAGTAGTGCCACAGTAGACCAGTTCAAGATGCGCTCCTTTTAGATAGTTTTGCAACGGCAAAGTGTACACCTGCACACCTGTGCAGACGTGCATATTTGGTGAGCATTTAGTTAACTTTGCAACAAGTTGCAGTGGTATTTTGTAATTATTACATTATATGCAGAATATATTTTACAGTGACTACAATTTTTATTAGGAGACAACTATGGACGACCCACGCAATATTTTTGTAACGCAACGACAGGGCTATCAGCAACAACCTTCAACAGGTCAGCAACCACCAAAAGGCCAAACTAATGCACCAAAAACACCCACGGGAGAGCAAGCAACTGGTGGAGCTACACAAACTTCCACCCAAAGCGACTACGCCACAAAGGTTGCCGAAATGAAACGCCTTGCAGAAAAATACCAACGGGAAGGGGAAGGTCAACTTGTAAAGGACATCGTTAATACTGTTATTGAGCAAAAGGCACGTGGACAGCTTACCAACGACCAACTTGTTGCCTTCGCAAAACGTATTGCCCCCATGCTTAACGCCGACCAGCGCGAAAGGCTTAATCAGCTTGTTGAACAACTGATAAAACTGTAAGTATTTTGTTTGTATAGGTAACACTTTATCTTAATACTCCATTTGTATTTTGACAGTTATTCAAAGCCATTCAAATGTTTTTGCATAACTAACACAAAAGGGGTTAATCTCGTACATCTAACAAAAAAAGGACCGATATTTTCGGTCCTTTTGTTATTGTAATTTTACGATTTTCTGTTTCTTGCCCAGATGCGCATACGCTCGGAGTGGTCGAGTATTTGCTTGCGTAGTCTAATGGACGTTGGTGTAACTTCTACGTATTCGTCATCAGCAATAAACTCCAAGCATTGTTCCAAACTTAATATTGTGGGTGGAACAAGTTTTAATGCCTCTTCGCTACCACTTGCACGGTTGTTTGTAAGGTGCTTTGTTTTGCACACGTTTACGGAAATGTCGTCCTCACGACTGTTTTCGCCAACAACCATACCTGCGTATACTGGCACGCCAACGCCTACAAACAAACGACATCTTTCTTGCGCGTTGAACAGTCCGTAAGCAGTGGTAACGCCATCTTCAAAGCATACAAGGCTACCACGGTTGCGTTCTTGAACGTCCCCTTTGTACTCCTCGTAGCCGTCAAACACGCTACTCATCACGCCAAAGCCTTTGGTATCGGTAAGCAGTTCACTACGGTAACCAATCAAGCAACGGGATGGAATACGGAACTCCAATCTTGTTGAACCTTGGTTGTCGGGGGACATGTTGAGTAGTTCTGCCTTGCGAGAACCAAGTTTGTTCATTACGCTACCAACGTACTCGGCTGGTACTTCTACAACGAGGTACTCCATTGGTTCGTGGCGTACGCCGTTGATTTCCTTAAATATTACCTTTGGGCGAGATACTTGAAACTCAAAGCCCTCACGGCGCATGTTTTCGATAAGGATGGAAAGGTGCAATTCTCCACGGCCGTATACCTTAAAGCAGTCGGGGCTGTCCGTTTCTTCCACACGCATGGATACGTTTGTTTCCACCTCTTTAAATAGGCGCGCACGAATGTGACGGCTGGTAACAAACTTGCCCTCTTTGCCAGCAAATGGGCTGTTGTTTACCATAAACATCATAGAAATTGTTGGTTCGTCAATGTTTACAAAGGGTAGTGGTTCAACGCAATCGGGGGAGCAAACCGTTTCGCCAATGTTCATGTCGTCAATGCCGTTAATGGCAACAATGTCGCCCATAACGCCTTCGGCACACTCAACGCGTTTAAGCCCTTCGTATTGGTAAAGGCGCGATACCTTTGCTGTGGTAAAGCGATTTTCCTTGTGGCAAACAATGATTTGTTGTCCACTGGTAATTTTGCCACGGTTTACCTTGCCAATGCCAATGCGACCGATATACTCGTCATAGTCGATATTGCAAACAAGCAGTTGCAAGCCGTTGTCAATTTCGCCACTTGGTGCAGGGATTTCCGATATGATTGCATCAAGCAGTGGTGCCATGTTGGAGGAGGGTTTGTCCAAACTGTCGGTAGCCCAACCTTGCTTTGCGCTTGCAAAGATAATTTTGAAATCGAACTGTTCGTCTGTTGCGCCCAACTCCATAAACAGCTCCATGATTTGCTCGGTAAGCTCAACCTCGTCAAACTCGCCTTTGTCAATTTTGTTTACAACAACAAGTACCTTTTTGCCAAGACCAAGTGCCTTTTTGAGAACGTATCTTGTTTGAGGCATACAACCTTCGATGGCATCAACAAGTAAAAGTACGCCGTCTACCATAGAAAGTATGCGTTCTACTTCGCCACCAAAGTCGGCGTGGCCAGGGGTATCGATGATGTTGATTTTTTTGCCATTGTAGTGAACGGCTGTGTTTTTTGCAAGAATGGTAATGCCACGTTCACGCTCGATATCGTTGCTGTCCATTACTCTGTCAGCAACCACTTCGTTTGTACGGAAAATACCATTTTGCTTCAACAGTTGGTCC
>JAFTNE010000240.1 GCA_017452035.1 Clostridia bacterium | reverse complement strand
GACCGTATCGAAAAGGTACTAAACGCCTTCTACAACCCCATTGTAGACGATGAGGATGACGACACAACTCAACAATAGTGCAAACAATTTATAGACATTGCTTAGGGCAGTGTCTTTTTTTGTTTAGTTTCAAAAGGAACAATGTTCAGTGCAAAAAGAACAATCAGTTTGTAGTTATTTCTATTCTCTTGTGATATAATCAATTCACAAATACAATTTGGAGAGGTAAGTATAATGTTTTCTCAAAAACTAATTAGTTTGCGCAAATCACATGGACTCACACAAGAGCAACTTGCTTTGTAAATATTTGTATCTCGCTCTATGATTGCTAAATATGAAACGGGAAAAGCATATCCAACAAATGAAATTTTGCAAAGAATTGCAGATTACTTTAATGTATCTGTTGATGAATTGGTGCAAAAGGAACAGCTTATTGAGGAACATTCGAAGGCGTTGGAAGACAATCTTTCGCGCAATGAAAAAATTGTCAAGATAGTGGCTGTCATTGGTATTTTAATACTGATGGTTGTTGCAGTTTTTTCGGTAGTAGAGGTACAAGTAAAGGAAGGTGCTGTTGATTATGCTCAAGTTGTATGGAATGCCGATCTTGCGCAATGGCAATTGCATTATTATGAGCAAAGCAATCCTAACATTCTACAAAAGCGAGCGTTCGTTCACATCACAGAATGGGATATTTACGAGGATAGTAGAACAAATGCAAAATTTACTATCGAGGGACAAGATTGGTTTGAACAATTCAATAAATACAATGTCTCTGCTGACTATTGTGAGTTAAAAACTGTAACTTTGTATTATTTGGTTACCACTAAAAAGACATTGCTTGGAGATGTTAGAGATGTAACCTACAAACTGGAACAGGTTGATTTTCATTTGGGATAGATTATAAAATGCCTTTAACTATTAGTTGAAGGTGTTTTTTTTACATTTTTTATCGTTTTCCTTCAAATTCTCTCTCGTAAATAGCATTAGTGCAAACTTGTAAAAATTTTTACAATATAATTGTATTTTATATTTATTTGTGGTAAAATATAGTTAGGTCGTATTGGGTAGCCAAACGATACTTTCACACAATTATCTTTGCCTAAAAAGATATTTGCACCCATTTGGGGCGAAATTGAGGTTTTTATGGTAAAAAATAGAGCTTATAGCGTTGCAAAATTAGCTATTATGTTTGCAACAATATTCGTTGCAATGATGTTAGATAGAGCAATCAGCTTTCTCGGCACTTCTTTGGCTGCCGTCGTTTTGCTGGTTACTTTATCTTTTTGTTTTTTAGAAAACAAGTGGACTACAGCTGTAATGTCTGGCTTGTTTTTTGGTCTTGCGTCCTTCTTGAAAGAGTTTATATTGCCTAGTCCTAACCTTGGGGCTGTGTTTCCAGTACAATACTGGTTGCTTATTACCATACCCCCACGCCTTTTGATGACAACGGTTGCATTTGCTGTGTATCGTTTGATGCAAAAACTTTGTGCAAATTGCAAGCCACGCAAGCGTCAAATTGTCAGTATTGCAGTGGCATCATTGTGTGGCCTTATCACAAATACCTTTGGTTTTTTGACTATGTTGGAGCTAAGTCGCACACTTTATCAAGTGCAAACTTATGGTGTATTTGTGCTTATCTACGGACTGCTTGCAAGAAACATTTTGCCCGAGTACATCATTTCAATTATCGGTGTACCATTGGTAGTGCTGGGCGTGCGCCGTGGCCTAAAAATTGGCATCGAAGGCCTGCCAAGACAAAATGAGGACGTATAGGGCATTTTTTCAAGCAAATACAAAGGATATTCCCACATGATTGTGGTAGAGGAGAAACTATGATTATCGCAATAGATATTGGTAATACAAATATTAAAATTGGTCTTTTTGATAGGTCTGGAAAGTTGGCTAAGTCTTTCAAAATGTCCAGTGACGTAAAGCGTACCAGTGACGAGTACGTTGCACTTTTGTTGCAACTTATGTCACACGCAAAAATTGACGTAAAACAAATTAATGGTGCAATTTTGTCATCGGTAATTCCACAACTGGACTACACATTTACAAACGTTATTCACTACGTGTTTGGTGTAAAGCCACTTGTAGTTGGCGTTGGCGTAAAAACTGGTATTGCCATTAGATACGATTTTCCACGTGAGTTGGGTAGCGACCGTATTATTACTTGCGTTGCTGCCGAAAAACAATATGGTGCGCCATTTATCTTGGTAGATTTTGGCACAGCAACCACCTTTAACGTTGTAAACGAAAAGCGTGAGTTCATTGGTGGTGCAATCACTTTGGGTTTGAAATCCACCATTGAAAGTCTTTCCAAGTGTACTGCAAAACTGCCTAACGTTGAGTTGGAAACTCCCACGAAAACTGTTGCTCAGTCAACATCCAAAGCCATTCAAAGTGGTGTTATCTTTGGTGTTGTAGGACAAGTCAAGTACATGATAGAGCGCATCAAAAAGGAAACAGGGCTATCAAACGCAAAAATTATTGCAACTGGTGGACTATCTCAAATTGTTCAAGGCGTTGAGCCACTTTTTGACTATGTTGACCGTGAACTTAGTTTGAAAGGCCTTTACGAAATTTACAAAATGAACGCATAACAAATAACTATGGCAGACAAGTTTATTTTACACTCTAAATATCAGCCCTGTGGCGACCAACCCACAGCAATTGCCGAGCTTACCCAAGGTCTACGTGACGGCTTGGCAACGCAAGTGCTACGTGGTGTTACCGGCAGTGGTAAAACTTTTACGATGGCAAACATCATTGCCAACGTAAATCGTCCTGCCTTGGTAATTTGTCACAACAAAACGCTTGCTGCTCAACTATGCAACGAGTTTAGAGAGTTCTTTCCAGAAAACCGTGTAGAGTTTTTTGTAAGCTACTACGATTACTACATGCCAGAAAGCTACATTCCTTCGCGCGATTTGTACATCGAAAAGGAAATTGACATCAACGACGAAATTGACAAACTGCGCCACAGTGCAACATGCTCACTGATTGAACGCCGTGATACCATTGTTGTTGCCAGCGTATCTTGCATCTATGGTTTGGGTGCGCCTGGCGAATACTACAAGATGAGTTTGTCTTTGCGCCCAGGCGACCAAGTATCCCCAAGGGATGTAATCAAAAAGCTAATTTCCATCCAATACGTTCGCAACGACATGGATTTCCACCGTGGCACATTCCGTGTGCGTGGTGACAGTATCGACATTTTCCCCGCAAGATATACCGACCATGCTATTCGTGTGGAGTTTTGGGATGATGAAGTGGAAAGAATTACCGAAGTTGATGCATTGACAGGTAACGTTGTTGCCAACCTTTTGCACGCATTTATCTTTCCAGCAAGCCACTACGTTGTGGAAGGCATAACAATGGAAAAGACCATTGATAACATCAAAAAGGATATGCTTGTTGAAGCGCAGGCTTTTGCCGACCAAAACAAGATTGTGGAAAGCCAACGCTTAAAGCATCGTGTTAGTTACGACATTGAAATGATGCAAGAGGTGGGTTATTGCAGTGGTATCGAAAACTATTCGAGGTACTTTGACGGCCGTGAGCGTGGTCAACCACCATTTACACTTTTGGACTACTTCCCCGATGACTTTATTACCTTTATTGACGAAAGCCACATGACAATTCCACAAATACGTGGTATGTACAATGGCGACAAGGCACGCAAAGGCAACTTGGTAGGTTATGGATTTAGACTGCAATCCAGCTACGACAACCGTCCACTTACTTTTGACGAGTTTGACAGCCGTCTTGGACAGCTAATTTGTGTATCGGCAACGCCAGCCCCATACGAAATGGATCGTGCAGATAACGTTGTAGAGCAACTGATTCGCCCAACTGGTCTACTCGACCCACAGGTGGAAGTGCGTCCTGTCAAAGGTCAAATTGACGACTTGCTTGGCGAAATTCATAAGGTTACTATGGATGGGGGTAGGGTGCTTGTTACCACGTTGACAAAACGTATGGCAGAAAGCTTAACAGAGTTTTT
>JAFTNE010000239.1 GCA_017452035.1 Clostridia bacterium | reverse complement strand
ACGATTGTTTTCGCTTTGGCGACGTGCTTATTTGTGGCACTCGTGGTTGGACCTGTCCAGATGGCAACAATTTGTCCGAACACGACCTCAAAATTTACAATCGCGAAGTGGAACGTTTGAGTTTGTCCATTCAACAAATGAACAAAATGCGCAAACCCACCGACACAGTTATTGCCATAATGCACTTTCCACCCTTCAACGGTAGGTATGACGAATCGGGCTTTACCAAGCAATTTGTCGCCAACGATATTCACACAGTGGTGTACGGCCATCTTCACGGCAAGGACTGCCGAGCAAATTTGCACTTCAAAAAGTTCAATATTGATTTTTACCTTACCAGTTGCGACCTTGTCAAAAACAAACTGACGTTAATTTATGACGACAATGCAACAATGCCACAAGTATCCGATTAGTATCAATTTGCAACAATATTACCCACTTGCCAAGGCAGGTGGGTTTTGATTTTTGCACGAGGGTTCAAAACATTTGACTACTTGTCAGTTTCTTGTTATACTGCACTTCGTTAATAAAAGGACACTATGAGAATTAAACTTTCCGACCACTTTACCATCAAAAAGCTTTTGCAAGCAACGTTGCCCACCATCACAATGATGGTGTTTATTTCCATCTACTCCATTGTGGATGGCGTTTTTATTGCCAATTTTGCAGGCGCATCAGCATTTAGTGGCATCAACCTCATTTTCCCAGTAATCATGATTATTGGCGCAGTGGGCTTTATGCTGGGAACGGGTGGCAGTGCGTTGGTATCTAATCTACTTGGCGAAGGCAAAAAGCAACGAGCTAACCAAGTGTTTACAATGACGTTGTACTTTACCATAATTTTGGGTGTAGTGCTGTCGGTAGTCATATTTTTACTTATAGAACCACTAACACACTTGATGGTAAAAATTGGTGGACAACCTGTATCCCAAGAGATGATAGATTCTGCCATTGTATACGGACGTATTTTGACGGTATTTCAAGTAGCGTTTATGGTGCAAAACTACTTCCAAAGCTTGTTTGTCGTGGCAGAAAAGGCAAACTTGGGTTTTGGTGTTACTGTAATTGCTGGATGTTGCAACATGGTACTTGATGCCTTGTTTGTTGGCTTGTTCAAGTGGGGCGTGGTTGGCGCAGCCGTTGCAACGGGTATTAGCTACTGCGTGGGCGCAGTTGTACCTATTGTGTACTTTGCAAAGGATAATCCAAGTCTTCTCAAATTTGCCTCTACCAAGTTGGAACTTGCCGTATTAGGACAAGCGTCCTTAAATGGCTCGTCAGAGTTTGTGTCCAACGTTGCAGCAAGCATCATTTCTATTTTGTTCAACGTACAACTACTCAAATACATTGGAGAAAAGGGTGTTGCAGCCTATGGTGTTATTTGCTACGCTGGTTTTATATTCTCTGCTATTTTCTTTGGTTACATCATGGGTACAGCCCCAGCAATTGGCTACCATAACGGTGCAAAAAACCATGCTGAACTAAAAAGTTTGCTCAAAAAGAGCTTGCTTATCCTTGCAGTGTTTAGCGTTGTTATTGTCACCATTGTACAGCTGTTTGCAAGACCACTTTCCAGCATTTTTGCCAATGGCGACAAAGAGCTGTTGGACATTACCACTCACGGATTTAAGCTTTATGGTTGGTCCTTTATGTTAAGTGGTTTTTGCATCTTTTCTTCGGGATTTTTCACAGCACTTAACGATGGTTTGACATCAGCAATAGTATCTTTTTTGCGTACGCTGGTGTTCCAAATTATTTTCGTTTGGATATTGCCCCTTGTGTGGGGACTAAATGGCATTTGGCTCTCTATTGTTGTTGCCGAAGTTTGTAGCATTGTAGTATGCTTTGTGTGCTTTGTGGTAAATCGCAAAAAGTACCAATACGCATAGGGAAAGTTTGCTACATGGCTACACAGCGACAATTGTATGCAAAAAGCTACAACGTCATGCAAATGGTCAAAAATTTATCAAAACAAATAACAAAGGTCCACTTGTGATAGTGGGCCTTTTTTGTTGATTGATTGTATTGTTTGTCAACGTTGGTGTTTTGTCCTTTGGCAAATATACAGTAATAGTGTAGTTATTTGACGGCAATTAGCTCGGCCTACAACATGTTTTTGCAACTTTCCAAACAGCTTTCTTCGTAGTGCAAAATTTCTTTGAGCAAAGTTGTTGTTTGTGGGTGGGCGTCATCATACTTTTTTGTAAGACGGTACAAGTCGATTATTCCATTCAAAGTGCCTTGCATCATAATTTTGGCAACGTGTGTTTGCTTGTCGTTGGAAAGCATTTTTGCACGTATGCCCATATTAGCCATGGTAATTGCAAACTTTGGCGCAGGCGTTGGATCAAAGCCAAGGTTTTCGCCAATAGTGCCAATTTGCTCAATGTAGTGGTCGTATTGTTCAATTTGTTTGTGTAGGCGTTGCTTTACGTCCTTTT
>JAFTNE010000238.1 GCA_017452035.1 Clostridia bacterium | reverse complement strand
CATTTGAGATATGTAATTTTGCTTGATTTCAATTGTTTCGCGAAGGGACAAAACTTGTTTATCATTTGATGCCATTTCACGATTGAGGTTATCGATATTTGAAGTCAAAACGGCCAAACGGTAGCGTTTTTCTGCAAGGGAGTTTTGAATACCCTCTTTCGCAGTCATTTCTGCGCTAAACGTTTCACTCATACGAGCAATCTTGTCGCGAAGGTTTTCTTCGGTAGACTTGAGTTCCTCAATTTGAGCATTAGCCTTTTCAATTTTGCGCTCAAGGTCTTGCAAACGTTCGCTAATTTTTTCCTTATCGTTGGAAAGTCCCAGGATATTTCTCTTGTCGGCACCACTCAACGTGTTGGATGTTTCAATCTTTTCGCGACAGGTGGCAATTTCGATACTTACATCATTTATTTTAGCAAGCAAAGTATCGTATGCTTGGCGCGCGTCATCCAATTGCTTGTCCAATGCACACTTTTGACCCTCGGCAGTTTGAAGTTCTCGCAAAAGATCGGCAAGTTTTTCCGTACGCTCTTCAATTTGACCTTCTTGGGCAAGCAAGCTTGTGGCTTGTTTTTTGGAGCTACCACCTTCCATCGAACCATCGTTGCTGATGCGTTCGCCCGTCAACGTTACCATACGGTGAACGTAGCGATACTTTTTGGAAAGAGCAACGGCATTATCGAAGGTATCAACAATAACAATACCACCAAGAAGTGACTCGAACACGTTGGAGTAGTATTTATCATAGGAAATAAGTTCGCTGGCAATGCCAAGTACACCTTTTTCTTTAAGCACGTCAGCGCGTTCAATTCCATGAGGTTTCATGGAGGATACTGGCAGGAATGTTGCTTTGCCGTAGTCGTTGATTTTGAGGTAGTTGATGATATACTTTACGTCATCCTCGTTTTTAGTAACGATATTTTGCAAACGTCCACCAAGCGCCGTTTCAATTGCAACGCGCAACTTTGGCTCTACTTTGATAAGGTTAGCAACTACGCCACAGATGTGAGAGCTAAGTTGGCTGTCATGTTTGGCATCTTGCATCAAATTTTGAATACAAGAGCTGTAACCACGGTAGCTGGAAACAAAGTCTTTGAGCATATCAATACCACCCTTCGCACTTGAGTAAGCTTGTTGCTTACGTTGAAGTTCGGTATTGAGGTTAAATTGCTTGTACTCCAAGTCCTTTACTTGTTGTTTGAGTTGTTGCGCTTGCTTTTCCAGCTCTTCTTTGAGCTTTCTTAGTTCTTCGTATTTACCAAGCAAATCGCCCTCTTCACCAGCACTTTCTTGCAAACGCAAAGAAAGTTCGCGTTCCTTTTCGGCAATTTCAACAAGACGCTCGTTCAAAGTTTTGACTTCTGCCTCAAAACCAGTTAAAGCACTCGTTTGGTTTGCGCACGCAGACATAACCTCTTCAAGTTTGTTGCGCAAAGTATCTAAATCCTTTTGGATACCGTCCACACGGCGAGCAATAGCCGAGTGTTTGTCGGTAATTTGCAAAATTTCGTTTTCCAAGTGATTGCGTTCGTCAATACGATGAGCAATTGTAGTTTTTAGTTGATCGTTGGCAGCAATAAGCTTGTCAATTTCGGCACTAGCCTCAACAATTTGTTGCTCGGTGTTTTCTACTTCACGTTTGAGGTTGTTGATGCGCTCGCGCACCAAATTCTTTTCGCCAGAGTTACGCTCCACCTCAACAGCCAAAGCAACTTGTTTGTCTCTCAAAGCAGCAATTTCCGTATCGATATTGTTACGCTTGTGGAAAATATCGTCATACTTTTCGTTAACTTCTGCGTACAAAATTTCTTTATGCGCATATTCCTCGCGCAAACCATCCAACTTTTTGCGACAGTCGGCTTTTTGTTGACTGGCGTTGTCGTAGCTGTAAATGTATGCGTTGATTTCGTGATGTTTAAGTTGTCCGTACAAATCAAGATACTTTTTGGCGTTTGTGGACTGACGTTTAAGTTCGGGCAAACGGCGTTTGAGTTCTTCAACGATAATCATCAATTTTTCCGTATTCAAACGTGTTTTTTCCAGCTTGCGTTCCGTTTCTACCTTTTTTACACGGAAAGTAGAGATACCCAAAGCCTCTTCAAAGATGGCGCGGCGATCCTCTGGCTTGGCGTTCAAAATAGCATCCATACGGCCTTGTCCAACAATGGAGTAGCCCTCTTTGCCAAGTCCTACACCACGCAAAAGTTCCTTGATGTCCATCAATCTTACAACGTTACGGTTCAAAAGGTATTCACTCTCGTTGTTGCGATAAAGTTTACGGCTGATGATAACCTCGTCCATTGGCAGTGGAAAAATACGTGTGGTATTGTCCATGTACAACGACACTTCACAATAACTCATAGATTTGCGAGTGTCAGTACCACTAAAAATAAGGTCTTGCATCAACTTACCACGCAGGTTTTTGGTGCTTTGTTCACCTAATACCCATCTGATAGCATCGGAGATGTTACTTTTACCACAACCATTGGGGCCAACAATTGCAGTGATGGGTTGATCAAATTTTAGTTCTACTTTGTCGGCAAAACTTTTAAAGCCGTACATTTCGACCTTTTTTAGATATAGCACTATTCAATTCTCCATTTAGTACAGTATTTCTTTGCTGCGTCCTGTTGGGCTGACTTTTTAGATAGTCCCGTGCCCTCACAGCAGAATTCATCATTGATATACAATGCAAAAGTAAATGTTGGTTTGTTTTGTGGGCCACTTTGGCTTACAAACTTGTAAGAAACCGTCCACTTACGCGCTTGGCAATACTCCTGCAAAGGGGTTTTATAATCTTTGTTACCCTCTTCCAAAACGCGATCTTCCAAAAGATGTTTCAAAAAGTGCAAAACGTATCTTTCAGCCTCGCGATAGCCACCATCAAGATAAATTGCGCCCAAAATTGACTCGAACAAATCTGCCTCAATTTTTTTGCCAAGGCGTTTGATAACATCGGCACCATCAGCAACAAGCAAATACCTAAGCAGACCCATTTCGCGCATTACGGGTTTTAGCCCTTGAGAAGATACAATTGTTGCGCGCAACTTTGTAAGCTCGCCAGCATCAAGGTTTGGATAAGATTTGTAGATATAGTCGGAAACAATTTCGTCCAAAATTGCATCCCCCAAAAACTCCATTCGATCGT
>JAFTNE010000237.1 GCA_017452035.1 Clostridia bacterium | reverse complement strand
TATTATTATCTTAAACGAAATCGCCTTGACTTTTTCGCCAAGCAAAAATTCATAAAAGCCCTTGTAAAATCAAGAGATTTTTAGGTGTAAAGCAACACCCGCTATCATATGTAAGAAATTTTTGCTGATTTTTCGCAGTTTTTACACCTGTTTTTACGATAAACAACTTTAATTTTTGGGCAAAAAAACAATAAATCCGAACGAATCGCCTATAACTTCGATACATTCGGATTTATTCTTGTTTGGTGACCCCTACGGGAATCGAACCCATGTTACCACCGTGAAAGGGTGGTGTCTTAACCGCTTGACCAAGGGGCCTTGATCTTTGGCGGATGCTCCGCCTCTATATTAACCGACGCTCCGCGCCATTGTTTTTAATGGTAGCGGCGGTCAGATTCG
The DNA here is from genome assembly GCA_017452035.1 of Clostridia bacterium. Lineage (GTDB taxonomy): Bacteria > Bacillota > Clostridia > Christensenellales > CAG-314 > Fimimonas. The sequence continues at coordinate 19,416 of JAFTNE010000237.1, read as the reverse complement.
AACCAACGACCTGCCGGGTATGAACCGGCCGCTATAACCATCTAAGCTACGCCGCCATATTGCTTACATACCTAGGTCGTAAAACCCTTGCTACTGTTAAGCTTAATTATTATACCAAAGGTGTTTGACCTTGTCAACAAAATTACATTAACTTTTTGGGAAAATTTTTTGCGCTATTTTTGCCCCTTTTTGTCTGCTTTTTTGCGTAGTTTTACAGCAAAACGTATTGTATTTAAGCGCACTTTGATGCTACAAAAGACAGTGTTATTTGACGGACGTTTGATGCCTCATCAAAACGAACAAGACGTTGGTAACGCAGTTTGCGCAACTGCACTTGCAATTTACGACATCTGTATGCAACTTGCCCATCAAAAGACTTGTTTATGACGCTTTGATCGCATTGCCAACAAAAAGGCCTCTCCACCAGGACAAAACATAACAATTTTGACAAAAAAGTGTAATTTTTGCGCAAAAACTTGCATTTGTTTGGCGAAAAACCCTTGACAAACTGCCATGTATGATGTATCATATACAAGCATCAAAACTGATGCGCACGCAAGTGCCTTATCGCGGGGTAGAGCAGTCTGGTAGCTCATCGGGCTCATAACCCGAAGGTCGTATGGTTCAAATCCTGCCCCCGCAACCATTAACATAAGTGTCAAACAATCGTTTGGCACTTTTTTATTTTTTTCACAGCTGTGTTGGTGGTATTTGGCGCTAACTTGCGTAGTCATTTTTGATAACATAATAAAACTAACTATTTAACACTAAGGAGGTGGTAGCATGACGCGCCAATACACGTATCCAAAACAACGTTTTACAGCAAAGGGTATACAGTTTATGCAAGTGTTTTTTGCAAACGGAGACTACTTTGAAATACCCAAGAGGGAAATTGTCGACATCGACGTTCAATTTTACGATAATCTTGTCGCTGGAGAACGAGGATTTTGCCCCGTGGCAAAAAGTGGATTTATCAAGTGCAAGATTATAAACAAACGAAACTCTCGCTGTTACGCACGTCTTTACAACTACACGGAATTTCTCAAAAACAGAAAGACCTACTTGGAAAATCGTTGCGTTAACGAAGGTGGCGTGTGCTATTTTAGGCTGTTTGATGACTGCAACTGGCACTACCCCATCAAAGCTGACGTAGTTGCCACAATGTGTGACGACTACTTGATTTTCAACTTTGTGGAAAACGCAACCTTTGGTCCATTTGATAACGACTTCCACACCGTAAACGTTTGCGATTTGACGGAGACTTCAATTGAAAGTATCGACCTGGACTTTGAAAACTGCGAAAATTTTGTAATTTACCCCGAAGAAATACAAGATATTCGTATTAACTTCAAAAAGCAACTGATTTGGAACTCTGGTTGCTTGGGAAGGGAAATTGAAAGTGGCTACTTGCGCATAAAACTGAACAAGAGCTTTACTTGGCGCGAGTTTACTCTGCACGATTGTGACAAACTGCCCAGCGTAAACAAGCTTGAACGTAGACTTTGTGGAAAGGGCGTTGATGATTGCGATATTTGCCACCTGTACATCACCTACCGTTACGCTGGATATGGCATTGGTTTTAGGGAGTGCGTGGATGTTCGCGACATTAGATATGCCGATCAGCCAATCAAGTGGCACGATTGCGAAAGTGATTACTATGACGATGACGAAGAAGATGATGACGGTCCTTGCTTTGTAAGTGGTTACGCAAAGCGTGAAAAGGACGGCTCAATTTTGATTGTTTTTGGGGAAAGCAAGCAATAGCCATTTTTAGCACTTGAATTGTTTTCAAGTGCTTTTTTTACAAGCCAATCAAAAAGTAGTACAATGGCGCATCCACATCTTACAGCAAAAAAGGTATTGCTTTGGCGTTTTGTTTTTGGTATAATGTAGTTGCTAAAACAGTTTGCTTAGTTACCCAAAGCTTTGACCTATCAAAACATTAGCTTACTCATTACTTCCAACGGAGGTGTTACAATGAAAAAATTAGTTTGTTTGCTTTTGGCACTGGTTGTTGGTTGCGCGCTATTTGCCCTTGCCGGTTGCGATATGCTTGGTGGCATTTTTGGTGGTGGCGATAATGACATCCACACAAACGAGTACGATCCCATCACGGGAAAATTTGTGCTGTACAAGGCTGCCGACGCGCGTGTGGATACATCCAACACCTACTTTGAAATTGACGGCTCAAAGGGCAACTTTTCACTAAAATACTACCAAAATGGCCTTTTGAAAAAGCAAGGCGTATTCCAAAAGGTAATCGCAAAGCAAGATAAAATTGGTTACTGGTGCGACAACTTGCATCTCAACATTAAGTGTGACGACGGCAGTTACGAACATATCGGCGCCTACACCGAAAGCTTTGAGCCACTAAACCAGTTTCGTATCATTGACGAATACAACGGTGGCAAGGAAGAGTACCGATACTTTTACTCACAATTGCCATTTGTTTTGGGTACATACCTGCGCGAGGGTGCAACCTTTGTTGAGGAGCAACCCAACAAAAACAACGTTGATCGCACAAAGCCCACTCTTGAGGACTACACATCGGAACTAAACGGCAAGTACCAACTGGATGAAAACCACTATTTTTACTTTGTAAGCCCTGCCGGATACGTACTTAAAGATGGACCATATATGGACTCCTACTTTCAATACTACGCGCCTGGGTTAGATAAGCCATTGGAGGGTTTTGCACATGGCGTTACCTACAAAGATTCCATTGCGCCACCACGTGTGTACTTTAGCTACTCCACCGAGGCCTCCTACTATGATGCGCTGGAAGATACAGTAAATGCGCTTATGTTTGGCTACAACACCTTTGACGAAAACGACCGAATGAGAGAGCATTGGGGGTCTATCGATTTTAGTGACGGTCAACTTAAATCTTTCACGTTTGAGCATCTTTCCCGCAGTTGGACGGATGACGAGTGGAATAAGTATCTAAGCAGTGACGACTACAAACTGCCTGATGCCATATTGTACGCATACGTTGGTGGCACCTACTACAAAGGTGAATAGTTACATAAAATAACCATAAAAAAGACGAGAAATTGTTCTCGTCTTTTTTGTTTGTACATTTATATCCATGCCCTATCTAAAAAGGATGTTTGCCTATGAAAAATATTTTTATGTAACCGACTTGCTGTTTGCAACGAAGTTTGAGCTTGAGTTGTCTTAAGTTTGTGCAACACTTATTGCTGTTTAATCTTGCGAGATGTATATGAGCAGGGTTTTTGCCGTCAGTGCAAATGCGCCACGCAAAAGCATATCGTATGGGATGGGCAGTAGTTGCAGTGCAACAATCAGCCAAACAAGCAATTTGTGTGACCAAATCAGTTCAAAGGTAACGGGGGTAAGTATGTAGGTTGCAAGTAGTGTCAAGGCGATGCCCACTTCCAAAACTACGTAGTAAAGCATCCACTTGACAAAGCTTTTCATGCGAGGCGTTGCCTCAATTTCCACAGCCATCATTTGTTTGTCGTCGCCGTTATCAAAGGGGCTGTCGATAGTTTTTTGTTGCACTTTAGTGGAAATTTTTAGCGTTTCGCCAGCAACCTTAATTAGTGCCATGGGCATACAAAAAGTTACCACAGGTGCAACAAAAATGATGTTTGCAAGGTTTGCCCACACGCCAAAGACGGAGCTTACAATGTAGACGATTACCGAAAAGATAGGTCTGCCACTTACCATTGTGGGGATTGCAACGGCCACCGATGCTATTACTGCAAGTATAAGCATCACCCAGCGCGCTCCCGGTATTGCCAAGGCAAGTAGGCACATTACGGCAATGGCACCACAAACGCCAGATATTGCAACAATTTTTGCCTTGTTTTGCATGTTATCTACAACCACCCATGCATTGCATGCAGTCGCAACAAGCATTGCACATCATGCAGTCCAAACAGTGACTACCTGTGCAACTGCCATTGCCTGCGCCCATTTGTGGGCCACTGCTTGTGTAGCTAGAGTTTGTGCGCATTTGGTCGGGGCTGATGGTGTTGGATGCCAAAATTTTGGTCAATTTGTCCAAGCTTTGTTTGTATCTTGGGTTGCCTGGGTCCATTTGGCAGGCAAGTTCCAGTTGCTTTTTGCTTTCCAAAAACCAGTTGCGTTTGTAAAACAAAATGGACTGGATGTAGTGCCACTCGGCATCACGAACAACACGCTCGTCCAGTTTGGCTTGCGCTTGGTCGAGTTTGTTATCTTTGATGAGTTGTTGAATTTCGGTATAGTCTTCGTCTTGGGTGAAAGTGTCCGTTTGCTTTTGCTCTTCAAAAGATTGCAAAATGTCACGATAGGCAACTTCTACCTGTTGAAGTTTTTCGCTGGCCTCTTCGCCGGCATCACCAGGCAAAAATCTGTCTGCTTGGTACTTTTTGCGTAGTTCTTCGTTGCGAGCGTCCACTTCGTCACGAGTTGCGTTGGATGATAAACCGAGAATTTCGTATGGGTTGTAAATCATAATAACTCCTTTTGGGGATGTTGAATTTGTGTGGTGGATGTTTCGGGAGAGGTTCCCTACGATATGCATTGATATCGTTTGTGAGTTGGGACTCTGTTTGCTGTGCGCCCTCTCAATCGTATGCGCTGACAGCTCCTCCAAAGTGGGGGGCTTGGGTTTGTTCTATTTGTAGGGGCGAGCTTTGCTCGTATGTAGGCAACTTTTATCAAGTTTTGCGCACAACCTACACTACTTGGCAAATTTTTGCAGTACGTCCTTTGTTTTGTTGCGAATACTTTCAAAAAAGATGTTTTTGAGTAGACAGGTGTACTTTGTGAGGTTGAGGTCGTTGAAACTTTGGGCAATACGATTAAGCGCTGTGTACATCACAAACTGAATTTCCTCCTTGTGGGTTGCAAGGTCATCAAGGCTTTGCGCATTGTAGCACTTTACAAAGGGGTTGTAGTTGCCACGTTTTAGGTCCTTTTTGGCATCATCCAAGGCATCAATTAGATAAATCCATTTGCCAAGGTTGTAGCACAAGGTTTCGGCGTAGTCGTTGGAACTTTCGCCAAGGATAATTTTGCAAAAGTCCTGCGAAAGCATTGCAAAGCTGTCGGAAACAATATCGATACTGTTGCAGTTGCCCTGCTCCAACTCGCGCAGTTGGTTGTAGCGCAAAGCTATCATGTCGTCCAACTCGCGCACAAGAGGTTGCGCCTTTTTGTGGTACTTTTTGTAGATGCCCTCCACAATCTTTTTGCCTTTGTCGCCATCCACAACGTCGTCGTGAATGTTCCAATAGGTCAACAGCACGTTGGCTAACGAAAGCTTGTCAGTTAGCTCCGTCATCTCGATAACGGTGCGTTTTTTGAAGGGAGAGGAAAAACAACGCTTATGCTCAATGTTTACATCCACATCCAAAATGCTGTGGAAAAGGATGTTGAAACAGTTGATGTCGTTGGTGATGGTCATGCGAGGAATGTTGCCCACAAGCTTTTTGGTGGAAAAACACAGCCCACACATAAAGGTTTGCCACAAGCCACGTTGTCCATCGTTAAGTGTATCCTTTTGGATGTCTAAATAACCAAACATTGTTAGAACTTGGGGATAAAACCAATTTTGCGATAAACCTTTGCCAACGTTTTGCGCGCAAGACGTTCGGCACTTTCAGCACCTTGTTTCAATACGCTTTCGAGATAGCACTTGTCGGCAAGCAGACGTTTTTGTTCACTTTGGATAGGTTCTACAACGGCAATAACTGCATCGGCAACGGCCTCTTTAAATACGCCATAGCCAACGCCTTCAAAGCGTTTTTCGGCATCGGCGATGCTTTCGCCACTGGTCAACGAGTAAATTGTAAGCAGGTTAGAAATTGCTGGTTTAGCATCTGCATCAAAGCGAACACAAGTTTCGCTGTCGGTAACGGCGCGCTTAAACTTACGGCGAATTGCGTCAACGTCATCCATCAAAGTTACAATTGCGTTGTCGTTAGGGTCGGATTTGGACATCTTTGCAGATGGGTCTTGCAAACTCTTGATGGAACTGCCACTTTTGTAAACAAGTCCTTCGGGAACGACAAAGGTTGGAGAGTAACGGTTGTTGAAACGCTCGGCAAGGTCTCTTGCAAGCTCCAAGTGTTGCACTTGGTCCTTGCCAACAGGCACAAGGTCTGTTTGGTACAAAAGGATGTCGCTTGCCATAAGTACGGGGTAGTTCATAAGGCCCATGTTCAAGTTGTCGGCATGCTTGCGAGATTTCTCTTTGAACTGTGTCATACGGTTGAGTTCGCCAATGTAAGAAATGGTATCCAACGTCCAAGCAAGTTCAGCGTGTTGTGGCACGTGCGACTGAATAAACAAAATGCTCTTGTTGGGGTCTACGCCACAAGCAATGTACAATGCAACAAGGTCCATTGTGTTTTTGCGTAGTTCGGCTGGAACTTGTTGAACTGTGATTGAGTGCAAGTCTACAACACAATACAAGCAGTTGTATTCCTCTTGCAAAGGCGCCCAGTTCTTGATTGCACCAAGATAGTTACCCAAGGTGATTTTGCCCGTGGGTTGTACGCCAGAAAATACTACTTTTTTGTTTTGTGTGTCCATAGTGATACCTCGTTGCCAACCTTTGTTGGCGCATTGACATATTTTTGCCCTACTCAATGCAATTTTGCAACGGCAGAGCCTTTGGTATTGTATATTGTAACACCAAGGGCAAATAATGTCAATAATTTGTCAAAATACCAACTGCTTTGTTTAGGGATATTGTAGCCCTTTTTGTTGAATAGGTGCTGAAAAACATGATAGGTTAAACAAATTTGTGACATCTGCACAGTTACAAACAACCACAAGTCGCCCCTACGTTTAAGTGGACTACTAACAGCATTGTAACTGTAAATGCGTTGGTGTTGTTGCCAACTTTTTCCAAACGCCTTCTCGACAACAACAAAAAGACGGTAGTTTTGCACTACCGTCCTAAATTTTTATTTACGCAACAAAAGTATGCAATGTTAGATTTTCGTCCAACATTACATGCTTGTTGGGGTTTATAAAAACAAACTATTTAATGTACTTGGTAACAAATTCGGGCAATGTTTCCAATGCGCCACTTGCTGTGATTGTAACAGCAATGTTGAACTCTTTGCAGATATCTTCCAAACCTTGGTAAACTTCGCCAAGTTCAGCAATGTTGCAGTCGAACAATCTTGCAAGACCGTCAATGTAAATCTTTTCGATATCGAAGTTAGCTGCAAGCATACCCTTGATGAAAGAAAGAATATCCTTTTGGCTAGCAAGTCCGTAGTGGGATGCGTCTACCAAACGGATGTTTCTGTTGAGGTCGTGCATACGGTGATTAGCTCTGTCGATGTAAACAACAACGCCTTTTGCGCTTTGAGCGTAAGCGTTAGCATCATCAACAAGAACCTTTGTTTTGCCTGTGCCTTTTGCGCCATAAATTACATGTATCATTGTGGTATCCTCCAAAAAAGTAGGTTTTTATTTTTATTTACAGTATTATATAACAAAATTGTGCAAATTACAAGGTCTTTGCATAAAGATTTTTTGTAATTTGTGCCCTTTTTGATGACTGGTGGTGTTTTTTTTGACAATTTGGTCGGACGACCACAGGTCGCCCCTACGCCTTTGTAAACACACAACCATTTGAAGGTAATTAACCAAAGATGATAAAGTCGGCATCTTTGCCAATTTCAATTGTGCCAATGCGCTTGTCCATACCAATGAGCTTGGCTGGGTTGATTGTCCACAACTTTATTGCCTTGGATAGTGGTAGTCCACAAAACTCCACTATGTTGGCAAGCCCTTGGTAGGCATCCAATGTGCTACCAGCGCGCGTTGTTGTGCCTGTGAGATATGCGTTGCCTTGTGTTACCGTTACACTTTGAGTGCCAAGTGTGTAGTTGCCGTCGTTTAGTCCCGTTGCCATGATACTGTCCGTTACACACACAACGTCCGTCAAACCTTTGGCTTTTAGTAGCAGTTTGATAGCGTTTTTACTTACGTGTTTGCCATCGGGTATTACTTCCACAAAGGTATCGCCAAGCATTGCCATGCCCAGCGCGCCAATATCTTGCCTGTCCATTTGGCTCATTGCATTGCCCCAGTGTGTAAAGCTTTTTGCGCCAGCTTTTACAGCCTTGTCAATAATTTCCGCAGTTGCATTTGTGTGACCAATGGAGCAAACAACCCCCATATCGCTCACTTCGGAGATAAACTCAATGCCGTCTGGCAGTTCCGGTGCAACGGTAACAATTTTGATAAAACCACTGGCCACCTTTTGGTACTCCATAAACTTGTCTACTGACGGTTTTTGCAAATGTTCCACTGGCATTGCGCCACACTTTTCTGGGAATAAAAATGGTCCTTCCAAATGGATACCCTTAACTTCGGGGAAGTCCTTGGCAAGTTCCAAAATTATCTTGATTTGGCGCATGATTACTTCGTCACTGTCCGTCATGATGGTGGGCAAAACTGTGCCTACGCCATGAGAAACGTAAAACTCCATTATCTTTTTCATGCCGTTGAGGTCTGCTGTGTTAAAATCGTAGCCGTTTGCGCCGTGGGTGTGGATGTCCACCAGTGCAGGTAGCAAAAATCTACCTTGGCAGTTGATAACCTCCGTTTGGTCATCTGGAACGATGTCGGGAGCGATTTCGATAATTCGTCCGTGGTTGGCAAGGATATCCGTTTTGACAAGTCGCTCGCCAATTAGAGCCGAGCCGTTTTTGTAAAGAATCATGGTGTATTTCCTTTGTGGCAAGTGACGTTTGGCCGTTGCTTGTGTGTTTGGTTTACAGTTGTGGTATGTTGTACCACGCGCAACGGGCTCATCACTTTGCTACATATTTTTGTTGCTATCATTTTACCACCAAATGCCACTTCGGTCAAGAGTAAAGGGGTTACTTAACAAAGGGGCAACTGCCATTTTGTAGACAAATTGCCCAAAGGCATTGTTTTGTGCATATAATTGCAAACGGCAAAATGTGAGCACAATTGCTCAAATACTATTGCAAAATGTGATTGTTAGTTGTATAATGTTGACATATTTTTTAGGAGGTACAAAATGTCTGTTTTGATACAAACACACAACCTCGTCAAACGATACGGAAGTCTTTATGCAGTAAACGACGTTTCTATCACTATCGAAAGTGGCGCAATTGTGGGACTTGTTGGACGTAACGGCGCAGGAAAAACAACGCTAATTCGTCTTTTGACAGGCCTTGCCAAGCCCACCAGTGGTAGTTTCGAGGTTATGCCAGGCGACACTCGCTTGGATACATCCGTTGCAGCCATTGTAGAAAGACCATCGGTATACGTTGGCATGACTGGTATGGAAAACTTGAAGGCGCAAAGCTTACTGCTGGGCTTGCCTATTGATGAGGAATACCTAAAATCAACACTAAAACTTGTTGGCTTGGACCCAACGTTAAAAAAGAAGGCAAAGGACTACTCGCTTGGTATGCGCCAACGCTTGGCAATTGCCATGACGCTTGTTGGCAAACCAAAGTTGCTAATACTGGACGAACCCACAAACGGACTTGACCCCCAAGGCATACACGACATGCGCGAGTTGTTTGTAAAGCTTAACCAACAATTTGGCGTAACACTGCTTGTATCCAGTCACATCTTGACGGAGCTGGGCAGATTTGCCACCGAGTTCTACTTTATGGAAAAGGGACGCATCATCAAGCACGCCACAGCCGAAGAAATTGCATCCAGCTCACAAAAGCGCTTGCGCGTGACGGTGGATGACGTTCAAAAAGCTTTGGAGGCGTTTAGAAACTTTGCGCCAAACGGCACTGCTGATGACGATGCACCAATTGATGTCGCGTCAGCTTTAGACGAGCAAAACGCCAACCAAGCACCAACCAGCAATGGTATTGACGTTCGCGTTGTTGGCCCAAACGTTATTGAAATTTTTGACGACTTACCTGCAACACAGGTATTGCTTGTTTTGGCACAAAATGGTGTTGTTGCCACCAACGTTGTTACCATTGGCGACGACTTGGAAAGCTACTACATCAGCCTTTTGAACGGAGGTGGACAACATGCTTAACATTGTAAAATCGCTACTTTACCGTTTGAAAAAGAACAAAATGTTTTGGATAATGCTGGGCGTGTGCGCATTTTTGCCCGTGCTTACGTTGCTACTCAACAATTTGATTTTGGAGTTTGCCGATATTTTTGTGGACGTTCCACTGGACATGGGGCTGGAAATGACCACCTACATGACGTTGTCGGAGTTGGTATCGCTATCGAGCAATGCAAACTTCTTTACACTGCTTTGTGTGTCCATATTTTTGTGCAAAGAGTTTACCGATGGAACAATTCGCAACGCATTGCTTTCCAACAAAAGCCGAATCAACCTTTACACAGGTTACGGACTGACTGCACTCATCATTGGTGGTAGTTACCTTGTTACCTACTTTGTTTCTACTTTGCTTGCGTTAGCTATCCCCTTTGGTTTTGGTGACGTTACGCCCAACCAAGCTGTTACTTCCTGCTTGTGTTCGTTGCTGATGGGGGTGTTGTCGTTGCTGTTTGTGGTAAGTTGTGTGTTGTTGTTTTTGTTTGCAACAGGCAAGCAAGCACCATCCATTGTGTTGCCACTGCTTGTAACAATGTTTTTACCCGGCTTGATGACATCGGTTGTGGAGCTTGTTTCGACACTGATTGAACTGGCAAAGTTTGGTGGCGCAGAAATTACCACGGAAATTGACTACACCTGGGTACCGTTGTACAACGCAATGCTGTACGACTCGGCAGAGGTGGACGGTGCGTTGGTGGGCAAAATTTCGCTGTACTACATTTTGTTTTCGGCATTGTTTGTGTTCCTTGGTGGACTTACAGCCGTAAAAAAAGATTTGAAGTAGTTGCCGTTACGTTTAGCTTGACTGTATTTGCGTAACAAAATTGGCTCTTGCTCATTTGTCACAAATAAACATGACAAAAAAATGTTTTGTTACAACAAAATATGTTTTGTATGCAGTAAAACACATGCATGTAACCCAATATTTCTACAAAGCAAAAGGACTTGAAAATTTCAAGTCCTTTTTTTGTTATTCAGCGTTGGTATCTATCGGGCGTTCCTCTGGTAGGTACTTGATAAGTACACCACTTTTTTGCATGGCGAACAAAATTGCTGGCACAAGAATAAGTTGTACAATGATACCTATCCAAGTGGACGTGAACCCTGATGCTAACTTTGCCAAAATGCTTGCGCCAAGAGGTGCGCCACCAATGGCAAGCACAATGCCACCGGCAAATCCGTTTACAACGCGTCCTGCAACCATTGCGACAACCAATGCCAAAACGGAGGCAAACTTGTGTGTTTTTGGATTTTTTACAAATATGTTGCGCATAAGCCCCGATACAAAACCGTAGGTTGCCAACTCAAACATCATGGGTATCATACTGTTGGGGAAGGCTGGCCTGCCACTTGTCAAAAAGCCCAAAACTGGTGCGCACGCGCCACAAATAAGCCCCAACCAGTTGCCACACAAAATACCTGCCATAAACACCGGCAAATGCATTGGCGAAAGGGATTTTGTTACACTACCTGCAAGGTTGTGCATAGCAGAAGATATAACCACAGCAAATGCGCAAAGCATTGCCGTTGTAACTACATTGAGTGTGTTAAATTTTTTCATTGCAAATTTTTCCTAAGTATAGTTATTGATGTGTTATATTTTAGTGGAAGACGCTACCGTTGTCAACAAACTGGCAAAAGGTTGTTTGTCAAATAACGCATCATTTTATTACAAACAAACGGTAAAAAACAAAGTTTTATCGCTACACAACTCTGTTGTTTGTATGAGCCACGCTAAATGCAAGTTTGATTGCGCACGCTATACAGCGAGAACACTCGATACTCTTTTTCGCCAAACTGCTTTTGCTTACATTACAACATCAACGCGCTTTTGCTCTTGCCAATTAGAAGTAATTTTTGTATTACTCAAATCTATTACTCAAAAAAAAATATCCTTAAAAATAAAAAGCGTAGCAACGTGCCACGCTTTGTTTTGTTGTTTTGTTAAAGTTACTTTGCAAGTGGAATTGGACGCTCGTTTGCTACAAAAACTACACCAACGGTGCCTGGACCACAATGCGCGCCAATTACAGGACCGACAATTTGATGTACAATTTTTGCGTCAGGACGTTTTTCTGCAATCAAGCTTGCAAGTAGTTCCCCGTCACTTGGAGCATCAGCATCCATGATGTACACTGGCATTGACGTATCAGTCAAAGTTTCGGCAACCTTTTCGGCAATCTTTTTGATAGCCTTGCGCTTACCTGCAATCTTTTCGATAGCGTTGAGGCCACCTTCGGCATCAGTCGTCAAAATGGGCTTTAGCCCCAACAAATTGCCAGCAAATGCGGCAAATGCCGAAAGACGTCCACCACGTTTGAGGTATACCAAGTCATCAACGATAAAGTACATAGCAACCTTGTGAGTAAATTCGCCAAGTTTTTCAAGAATTTCCTCGTCACTTGCACCGGCATTTTTCAGCATGCCTGCGTATTCCATTTGAAGTCCTGCACCTACGCTGATAGATTTTGTATCAAAAATGGTGCACTTGCGATCGGGGTATTTGTCTTTGAGTTCGTTTAACGCCGTTTGCAATTGGTTGAAAGTTCCACTCATCTTGTGAGAAAAACTTACGTACAACAAGTCCTCCCCTTGAGAAAAGTACTTTTCCAAGATGTCTACGTATTCAGCAGGGTTTAATGCCATTGTTGTAGGCGCTGCGCCCTTACGCATGTCGTCATAAAACTTTTTCAAGTCGGTATTTTTGCCCAGGTCGTAGTAGTAAATTTCACCATTGATAGAGTAGGGCATCGAGATGTAGTCAAGACCTAATTCTTCCTGTCTGGTAAACCAAAGTTCGCCATCAGCATCACAAATCAAAATGCTCATAATTTATTCCCCCATAAAAGTAATAATGGCATTTGTGTGTATATTTTATCACAATATAACACAATTAGACAATATCTTTTTAAAAATTTATTCCTTTTTCGTCAATCTCACAACCACTTTACACTAAATTTTGCGTAAAGTCAACAAAAATTTAATATTTGTGAAATATTTTGACGCATTTTTCACTTTTGTGACATTGTTTTTCGTTTATGAGGGGAAGTTGAACGCCATTTTTTTTTGTTGCATATATAAAAATTGCCAACTTTTTACGCAAGCAATTTGGCTTTGCAAATCATTTTAAAAGCGCAAAAAATTGACCTCAAAAAGTTGCAGTATGCAAGCATAAAGTTACATACAACTATTGCTTTTTTGTTGCATTTGTAGTATAATATATGTGTTGAAAAATTGCATTATTTGCAAGGGTTTTACAACAAAAAACTTACCAACTGTACAAGGGTTTTGAAGTTGCAAAACGCTCGCAAAAAAGTTGTTCACAACTTGTCCACTACCAATGTGTACGTTTCCAACAACTTGTCCACATTTGCTATTTGTGACATAGCACCATATTTGGTGCAATTTGTAGAGCTTTTGCCACAAAATGTGGGGTTGCAGACAAAATATTGAAAGTTATACACAAACTCACAACGCCTACTACCACTACTACCTGAAGAAGGTAAGTAAAGTGTTGTACACAAAAGGAGATGCCCTTATGAAAATTATTGTAAACGGTTTAGATCTTAGTGATGCTATTGCGAAAGTAAGTAAAGCTTTGCCTGTAAGAGAGGTTGCACCAGTACTGGAATGCATCAAAATTGTTGCAGAAAACGACAGACTTACGTTGTACGCAACAGACAAAGACCTTGCTATCGAAAAGACCATTGACGCTAACGTTATTGTTGGTGGCGCATTTTTGGTGCCTGGCAAAATTTTTGGCGAATACATCCGTAACATTGCAAGCGAAGAAGACATTTCTTTGGAAATCACTGACGAAAATCGTTTGACTATTCGTTCGGTAAACTCCGAGTGCAACATCAGCACGTTGGACGTAGACGACTACCCCGAAACGGAGCAAGTCAGTGGCGACCACTACTTTGCAATCCAAGAGTGCAATCTTCGTGAAATTATCAACAACGTTATCTTTGCAGTAGCAACAGACGACAGTCGCCCAATGCTAAAAGGCGTGTACTTTGAGGCAAAAGACTACGTTTTGAAGGCAGTAGCAACTGACGGATACCGTTTTGCATCCAGCAAAAAGGCTTTGGAAGAAAGGGTTGACAACGTTTCGGCAACAGTTCCATCCAGAAGCTTGAACGAACTATCCAAACTGCTTTCCAACAGCGAAAATATTGTAAAGGTACACATTGAAAACAACCACCTTATGGTCGCAACGGAAAACGGCAAATTGTTTACACGTTTGCTTGCAGGTCAATACATTAAGTTTGATAACATTATCCCACGCGATTTTGTTGCAACGTTGCTTGTAAACAAGGAAAGTTTTGAACGCAGTTTGAACATTGCATCCATTATGAGCCGTGGCGACAAAAACAACCTTGTTCGCTTTGACATTGAAGAATACAGCATGACAATTTCCTCCACAAGCAAACAATACGGCACAGCAAAGGAAAGCGTTGTAATTTCCTTGACGGGCAAAGATATCAGTTGCGCTTACAATGCACGTTACATCAACGACTGCTTGAAGGTTATCGAGGCAGAAACAATCAAGATGGAATTTGCTCAACACAACAGTTGCGTTATTACCATCAATGGCAGTGACGAAGTGTTGTACTTCATTTTGCCTGTAAAACAAATCGGCTAACCAGCTAAGCTGGACCCCGTAGGCGCGAGGCTCCTCCTCATATATAGAGCTGGTGTGTGCATTTGTCGTTTTGCACTATGTAATAGCCCCACTTGCCCAATAGCTTAATTTTAAACGAAAGCAAAAAAATAATAAAAAAAGGACAGGTCAAATCGACCTGTCCTTTTTTTGTTGCTAAAATGTATTTTTTTTGATGACGTATTGAGTTTTTGTGTACTTTACAATGAGCCACAGTGACATTTTTAGATATGCGCCAACGCAATAGGTAACGTGTTATCACCTGAAAAAATGCCACGCTAAAACGTTTACTTGACAACACAAACTTTGGTTACGCCATAGTATTGAAATTGTTCAATAGCTACTTTGTCAACAACCTCGCCACAAACAACAATGGGTACAGCTGGTGGACAACCTACCGAAAGGTCGGCAAGTACCCTACCCAAAGCGTATTGCACGTCCACAGTTACGCAGGGGGCAAGTGTTGCCTCTCGTATCGAAAGCACCTTTTGTGGGTGCGACATCTTTGGTGGAGCTGTGCAAATAGCATCACGTTTAGGCGTGTTACAAAGAGCGTTTTGCAAAATGCCCAGTTCGCCATTGTCGGGGGTAAGCATAAACACTATGTAATCGGCATCGTGAAATTCGCATACAATGCCAGATTTGTTCAATGCGTATGCCAGTTGGTCGCCAGTGTAGCCAAATGGTTTTGTTTTGATGGTAACTTTTAGTGGTTCGTTGCCACAAAGTGTCCATCCGTGAGCCGAAAGCCTTTGTTTGAGTGTATCAACCTTTGCAACGTATTGCGCAAGCTTTGTGCTGTAACCGTCATCAAGGTAACTGTTGAGCTTGTCCAGTGACTGCAAAATTAGGTAAGATGGGCTGGTTGAGCCAAACAAAGCAAGGGCATTTTTTGTCCCTTCGCAAAACTCCACAGGGGCATTTTTAGAAACGTGCAAATACGCACCACCAGTAAGGCAAGGCAACGTTTTGTGCGCAGAGTCGCAACACATATCTGCGCCAAGGTCCATTGGGTGTAATGATGGTTTTAGAAATTTTAAATACGCGCCGTGAGCGTTATCTACAAGCAACAGTACGTCCCTTTGTTTGCATACCTTTGCAATGCTTGCAACGTCCACCATATTACCAAGGTAGTCGGGTGTGGTTAGATACACTGCAACAGGCTTTGTTTGCATGCTATCTAAAAAGTTTGCAAGCTCTTCGGCAGAGATGTCGCAAGAAAGGTAGCTACCATTTGAAGGGTACAGCCACTCAACGTCAAAACCAACAAGAGCAGAGCCGCTAACAAATGCCTTGTGGGCATTTCTACCAGCGACAATAACAGGTTTTACTCCTTTTGTACGGGCATATCTCGTTGCAAGATGTAGCATTGCTTTGATAGCAAGGGATGCGCCCTCGGTAGAGTAAAAGGAGCGCGCGCCAAAAAGCTGGCTGGCATTTTGCTCGCTTTGCGCAATTATGCCATTGGCAAGGTAAAGGCTATCTGCGCCGTCAATCTCCGTCAAATCGCCCCTTTCAACGCCAAGGCGACACTTACCTTTGTGTCCGGGCATGTGGAAACGTTGCGCGTTACTATCTATGTAATTTTGAACAAAATCACAAATAGGTGTTTTCATCAGTCCTCCACAACTCTACTTACAGCAACAGTAATGGCGCACTCCATACGCTTACGGAAAAGTTTACAACCATACTCGTAAACGCCAGTTATTGAGCCTGTGGAGTGGTAGGCATTTGCTGCGCATCCACCAGAACAGTACAAACGCGCCCAGCAATCGCGACACTCGGGGTGAGCGTACACGTTGCATTGCATAAACTCGTTTTGAATAGCCGTGTTGGATACACCATTGTAGATATCACCCAGCTTGAACTTTTCGTCACCGACAAATTGGTGGCAGGGGTACAGGTCGCCCCAAGGTGTAACAGCCATGTACTCTGTACCAGAGCCACAACCGGAAATGCGCTTGTAGATGCAAGGGCCACCGGCAAGGTCAATCATGTAGTGGTAAAAGGTAAATGGCTTGCCTTCGGCATCGCGTTGCATCATCAGTTCGGCAAGTTTTTCGTATTGGTCCAAAACAATAGGAAGGTCGTCATCGGTAAGCTCGGATGGGTCGCCCTTTGCGCAAACAACAGGTTCCATAGATAGCTCGTTAAAGCCCAAATCCAGCATGGTTTGAATATCTTTTAGAAAATCGGGGTTGTGATGTGTAAAAGTGCCACGCATGTAGTAGTTTGCGCCACCACGCGCCTCTACAAGTTTTTGGAACTTGGGGACAATTTTCTCCCAACTGCCCTTGCCGGCGTAGTCCACACGGAAACGGTCGTGAACCTCTTTGCGTCCGTCAAGGCTCAAAACAACGTTGCTCATCTCTTTGTTGGCAAAGTCGATAACGTCATCATCAATAAGTACACCATTGGTAGTCAATGTAAAACGGAACTTTTTGCCAGCCTGCTTTTCTATGGATCGAGCATAAGCAACAAGTTGCTTTACAACGTCAAAGTTCATTAGTGGTTCGCCACCGAAAAAGTCTACCTCCAAATTGGTGCGTCCACCGGAGTTTTCCACAAGAAAATCCAGCGCGCGTTTGCCCGTTTCAAAGCTCATCAATGCGCGCTCACCGTGATACTTGCCTTGGCTAGCAAAGCAGTAGGAGCAATTGAGATTGCAAGTGTGGGCAATGTGCAAGCACAATGCCTTTACAACACCGGCAGTTTTTTGTTTGAGTTGGCCAGCAATTGGCTCGAACACGTCTGGGGTAAACAGTTTGCCCTCGCTAGCAAGCTCTGCCACTTGGTCGTAGCACTCGACAACTTCGTCAAAGGTTACACCCAAATCGCGATGTTTTGCAAACACTTGGGCAACAACTTGGTCCTTTGGGTTATTTTCGTACAGGGCAATGATGTCGTAAGCAACTTGGTCTACGGCGTGAACCGAACCAGAGCATACGTCCAAAACAATATTGTAGCCGTGCAGTTGAAATTGGTGAATCATAAAATCTCCTTAAACAAAACGCCGCCTTTTGTTAGGCGGCATTTGATTGTTTGCTAATTATTTGCTTTCTACAGTGTTTTCGCACTTTTGGTTTGCGATACCACAACTTGTTTTGCAAGCAGATTGGCAAGAAGTTTGGCATTCGCCACAGCCACCTTTTTTAGCGCTAGCGCAAAGGTTGCGAGTAACAACGGTTTTGATATGTTTCATAACTTGGTCCTCCGATTATCAATAATCTACAAAAATTATATCACTGTTTTGGGTGGTTGTCAATACAAATAGGGTAATTACATATACCCCTTGCACCATTTTTGTTGCAAATTGGCGCAAATATTGCAATTTTGACAATCTTACAATTGTGCAACTTGACGGCAAAAATGTCAAATTAGCAAGTTTTTACAACGTTACAACAAACAAAGCAATGGCAATTTGTGCGCCGTAGTACAAAACGTGGTTCAAGATGGACAAGAACTTGTTTTCGGATTTTCCACCAAAGTACATGATGGAAAGCACAATGTCCGAAAGCCAAAATGCAACCAGAGCAATTGCAATGGGCCACAAAGCTGGTACGGAAATTGCCAATGCAACGGCGTAGGCAGCAGTAAATGACAATACACAAGCGTAGGCGCTTGCTTGAAGTACGAACTTACCCAAAGTGATGCCAAGTAGTTGCTTTGAGAACAACACAACGCTCGTTGTAAAAATCAACGCAAATGCGCCAGCAATGATAGCCTCGGTAACAACGTTTTTTGCAGAAAGAATGGAAATAAACACGATGTAGAAAATGTGTCCAATACCAAAAGCCAACATGCCGTAGTTGAGGTAACTGTCGCTGCGTGTTTTGTCCACCGACTTCAAGTCCAAAAGAATATCGCCAATCATGCCAGCAATAAGTCCCAAAACAACGTACATGTATTCGCTACGGATTGGTGGTTGAAAAACAACAACTACACCCAACAAAACAAAACAGAAGGATGCAAGTGTTTTTGTCATCAAGGATACCACTCCACCATGGGTAACACGCAAAATTGTAAACAAAATTGCCGTTGCAATTGCAAGAATTGTGAGCAAAATAATAGGTAATGTCATAGTTATCTCCTCTTGTTAGTCAAGCCCTCTCTCGACTAATATACATTTTTTTGTTTAAGCAAGTGAAAAAAATCAGCTTGCAAAACTAACAAAAATGATACTTTTTTGCAGACGAATGGTGATTTTTTGTATCGTAAGCAAACAGTAATCATTTTTATATCATCCATTGTACCATTAAATGACAAGCAATGCAAGAGGAAAAACACTTTTTGTTCGGCAAATGTGCAAAAGTGCGTAACCTACCCAGTAGATACTTCGATTTTTTGATTTTCAACCAATATCAAACGTACGACACGCCACAACAAAATGTTATTGACAAATTAACGGGGGCGGGGGTATAATTGTTATAACAAACGCCAACAAGTGTAATCACGAGATGATTTTTGTGGTGTAAAAATATTCGCATTGGAGAGCGTTATGAAGAAAATTTTAGTAATATTTTTGTTTGCATTTTGCATGTTTGCATTAGTTGCATGTGAGCAACCCGAACCACCCAAAAACACCGATTGGGCAACTGTAACTCAACCAACTTGCACCACCGAAGGAAAAAAGCAAAGGTATGTTGATGACGTTTTGCAAGAAGAAACAATCCCAGCATTAGGCCACGATTTTCCAACGGAG
>JAFTNE010000236.1 GCA_017452035.1 Clostridia bacterium | reverse complement strand
TCCTTGAATTTAACTACATGCTCATGCAAGCATACGACTTTTTGCACCTCAATCGCACATATGGCTGTACCTTGCAACTTGGTGGCGACGACCAATGGAGCAACATGATTGCCGGTATGGATCTTGTTCGCCGTAAGGAACAAAAGGTTGCCTACGCTGCAACGTTTACACTCTTGACTACATCCGAAGGCAAAAAGATGGGAAAAACTGCAAAGGGTGCCGTATGGCTTGATGCAGAAAAAACTTCCCCATACGATTTCTTCCAATACTGGCGCAACGTTGAAGACGATCGTGTTGCAATGTGCATGAACTTGCTTACATTTATGGACGTTGAGGAAATCAAAGAGCTTACAGCCTTCAATGACCAACGCATGAACAAGGCAAAGGAACGCCTTGCTTACGAAATTACAGCAATTGTTCATGGTAAGGAAGTTGCTGACGAAGTTTTGAAACAAGTTAGAGCAGCATTTTCTGCTGACGTAGACAATATGCCTGTTGTAGAAATTCAAAATCCAGCAAACATTGTTGACATTTTGGTAAAAACTGGCCAATGCAAGTCCAACGGCGAGGCGCGTCGTTTGGTAGAAGGTGGTGGCGTTTCCGTAAACGATACAAAAATTACTAACTTTGCATGGACGTTGCCACAAGAGGTGTTGGACAAGGGCGAGTTTGTTTTGCACAAGGGTAAAAAAGTACACCTTCGCGTAGTAATCAAATAATGAAAGAGTACACAACAATTCAAGGAAGCAATACAGTAGAGATTGTCATTGAAAAATCTCGCTTTATTGCAACAGCTATACATGTTGACAGTGTGGAAGAAGCCCAGGAGTTTATTGCATCAAAGCGCAAAAAGTACTTTGATGCAACACACAACTGCTACGGCTACCTCATTGGCGACAAAGCAAAGTTTTCCGATGATGGCGAGCCACAAGGCACTGCTGGCATGCACATTTACGAGTGTATCAAAAACAGCAAAATCGACCACGTTTGCGTTGTGGTAACAAGATATTTTGGTGGTATCAAACTGGGCGCAGGTGGACTTGTTAGGGCTTACTCAGGCAGTTGTGCTGAATCGTTGAAAAGTGCAACCAAGGTGTACATGACCGATTGTACCATTGCCGAAGTGGTGGTAGACTACTCTCTTTTGAAGGGACTACGCAAAGTGCTTGCTGGCAAGGTGGTAGAAAAGGAAGTATTTTGGGAGGACAAAGTGCGCCTTGTGCTACTTTTCCCAACGGTTTGTTTTGATGCAATTTCGGCCATCGTTACAGAAAACACACTTGGCAAATGCAGTTTGCAACAAAAGGAGCAACTGTTGTGCCATTACGAGCAAAAATAGACCTTTTGCGCAACTGCAAAGGGTAAATTGGTAGGTAACTATGTCAAAAATTCAATTTAAACCATCAACAATGCTTGGACCATTGCCGGCAGTTATGGTGTCTTGTGGAGATATGCAAAACTCCAATATTATCACAATTGCTTGGGTAGGCATTGCGTGCTCTCAACCAACACGTGTGTACATTTCCGTACGCCCAGAGAGGTATTCCCACCATATTATCAAAGAGAGTGGCGAGTATGTAATTAACCTTACAAGCGAGCGACTTCTTGCAGCGTGTGACTACTGTGGTATTCGCAGTGGACGTGATGTCGACAAGTTTGCAGAAATGAAGCTTACAAAGCAAGCTGGTAGTGTTGTGTCAGCACCAATGATTGCCGAAAGTCCCATAAGTCTCGAGTGCAAAGTGTTTGATGTAATTTCTCTTGGCTCACACGATATGTTTCTTGCTGACGTTGTAGCAGTGCATGCTGACGAAAGCATTGTGGACGAAAGTGGCAAAATTGATTTTGCTTTGGCGCATTTGGTTAACTACCAACATGGCGACTACTATCGTTGTGGTAGACAACTTGGTCGTTTTGGATTTGCTGCTCAACGCAAGTTTATTGCCAAGCACGGCAAGGGGCTGGATGTAGATATGTCCAAAGCAACGTTGACACGCCGTGCAAAACCCAAACACAAAAAGTAATTTTTACAAAATATTCAAAAATTCTACCAACATCGCTAGTGTAAGATAATAAAAATGAATCTTCAAAACCTAAACAACCAACAACTTGATGCCGTAACTGCTCCTCTTGGGCCAACCTTGGTGTTGGCTGGTGCAGGCTCGGGCAAAACTAGGGTGCTG
>JAFTNE010000235.1 GCA_017452035.1 Clostridia bacterium | reverse complement strand
TTTTGGAGATAGTATCCAAACAAACAATTTGTACAAACTTCACTGTAAAAATTGATAACAATGGCACACTTGTCGAACTGTATAATCAAGTTGATGATCTTTTGAAAAAACACAATTTGCAGTAATTTTGTTGACATATTTTGTGGCAATAAGTAAAATATATTTACTATTTAACATTGAGGAAAACTATGGCTAAAAAATCTACAATGTACGACCTTATGCGTCAATCGGAAATGATGGATGATGACGGCTTGGATTTGATTGATGCCCAAGCAACTGACGAGCGTACGGACGCGCAAAAGTTTAAGGAAAAGTACAAAGAGTTTTATACGGATATCAAAATTCATATCAGCGAAGACTGGTAAAAACAAAGCACTTCAACAACGTTAGTTGAGGTGCTTTTTGTTTGTCGACTAAAATTAGACGGTAAATTGTCAAAAATTTTAGCTGTTTTTCAAATTAAAGCCTAATTTCAGCCAATTTACAGTTAAAATTCAGCCTTTTTCGATATAATACGCTCAGAAAATTTGTCATGGGTATTGAAAATGGCGCAAAAAAGTGGTATAATTACTTGTTGATAAATGACAATTTTGTGACGTGGATTTACAAATGTATTTACACCAAAATCACACTAACGCACCAAAGGACATACACTATGACAATACTTGATATTATTGAAAACAAGAAAAATAAACGCGAACTAACCACCGAGGAAATTAACTTTTTTGTTGAAGGTTTTACCAAAGGTGATATTCCCGACTACCAAGCGTCATCACTGCTTATGGCTATTTTGCTAAACGGCATGACCGATCGCGAAACGTTTGACCTTACAAATGCTATGCTCAACAGTGGAGATATTGTAGATATGTCCCATTTAGGGGGCATTGTGGTAGACAAACATTCCACAGGTGGTATCGGTGACAGTACAACCTTGGCTCTTGCGCCAATATTGGCATGCTGTGGCGTTTACGTTGCCAAAATGAGTGGCCGTGGTTTGGGCTTTACCGGTGGCACAATTGATAAGTTGGAAAGCATCCCCAACTTTGATACGTCCCTTTCGGAAGAAGAATTCTTTTCTGTGGTAAAAAGGGTGGGTTGTGCTGTAATTGGTCAAACTGCAAATCTCGCGCCAGCTGACAAAAAAATGTACGCATTGCGTGATGTTACAGGCACGGTAAACTCGTTGCCACTTATTTGTGGTAGCATTATGTCCAAAAAGTTGGCATCGGGTGCAGATACAATTTTGCTGGATGTAAAGTATGGTAGTGGAGCGTTTATGCCCACTGCTGAAAGCGCATTAGAGCTTGCCCAAAAGATGGTAACCATTGGCACACGTGCCGGCAAACAAATGGGCGCTCTTATTACAGATATGGAACAACCTTTGTCCGACCACGTTGGAAATTCGTTGGAAATTATTGGTATCATTGACGTACTAAAAGGCAAACAAAACCGTTTGTATCACGAGCTTAAAGAAGTTGCCCTTCGTTTGTTGTGTCTAACAGGCAAGTACAATATGCAAACTGCCGAAATGGCTTTTCAAGATGCGATCGACAGTGGCAAAGCATTGCAAAAATTTGCAGAGATGGTAGATGCGCAACATGGAGATTCCAGCTATATTCTGCATCCTGAAAAGTTCGAAATTGGTCAAAAGGATGTCGTTTTGGCACAAAGTGATGGCTATGTATCACACATGATTGCTGCAGATATTGGCCGAGCTGTTACTCACCTTGGTGGTGGACGTATGAAAAAGACGGATACAATTGACTTTTCCGTTGGTGTAATCATGAAGGTTGCAATTGGCAGTCAAGTTAAAAAGGGTGACGTTTTGTGTGAAGTTTACCACAACAATGGCAAAGGATTGGCCGATGCAAAAAAACTTATTGTAAATGCAATTGAAATAGGCACTGAACCTGTTGGCGAACACAAAATTG
>JAFTNE010000234.1 GCA_017452035.1 Clostridia bacterium | reverse complement strand
TTTGTTACCACCTTAGAGCCATACACTGGATCTGGTAGAACGTCCCTCTTGGGGACACCACTTCTTCTAGGCATCTAGATTTTCCTCCTTATAAGATTTTGTTTGATTTTTTGTTTTTTACTAAATACAGCCAACTCGACGTATTCCATCAATACGGAGAAACTTCTGCGTGACTGGACACGTTGTCCATGCATACTGCTTACTCAGCGAAAAGTCAAAATAATCAAATCCGACTATTCACTAATTGAACTGTAAAAGTTTTTGTTCTACCTTTGTAGAACGGCTTGTCCTAGGGCTTATTTCTTAGGACGTTTTGCGCCATACTTGGAACGAGCTTGACGACGGTTTGCAACGCCTGCTGTATCCAATGTACCACGGATAATGTGATAACGAACACCGGGCAAGTCACGAACTCTGCCACCACGAATCAATACAACTCTGTGCTCTTGAAGGTTGTGACCTTCACCAGGAATGTAGCAAGTACCTTCCATGCCGTTTGTACGACGTACACGTGCAATTTTACGAAGAGCGGAGTTAGGCTTTTTGGGGGATGTTGTTGTAACGTTCAATCATACACCACGTTTTTGAGGACAATAATCCAAAAGTGGAGATTTGCTCTTTTCAGCATCACGACGTCTGCCTTGCTTGATCAATTGGTTGATTGTTGCCATTTTTTTACCTCCTTTCAATAGTGAATTGTCGGGACCTTATAAAAAGTCAATATATACTAAATGCTTAGGCAGTTGGTATCAAACCTTTGTTTTGCTGGGGTTACCAGCAAAAACTGCGATTTATTTGTACCCATTGACGCTTACTTTTATGCTTGGGCGCAAGGGCTTTTGTGCTAACTAATCTTTCAGTATTCCCAGTGAGCCACTTGGCACGTCAATACCAAAGGCTGAGGAAATATCCTGCATGGTACCTTTGATGGAGTACTTGATTTTGTTTTGCTTTGCTACAATAATCAAACTCTCGATGTACGCTTGCTCTGCATCACTTGCGATGACAATTTCTTGGATGATTCCATCCTTAATGCCACGGCAAATTTGACGCTTACCTATTACTACTTTTTCGTTTTTGTTAGCCATAAACCACCAACATATATTTTATCAAAACATTGAAAAGCAGTCAAGCATTTTTGTACACTTGACTGCTTTATTGTTATTATTTTAACCAATTACTATTCTTCGTCTGTTGTATCGGCAACACCGTCAGTTGTGTCTGCTGGAACAACGTTTACAAGTTCCTTTTCACGGTAGAGTTGCAAGCCTGTACCTGCAGAAATCATCTTACCAATGATTACGTTTTCCTTCAAACCGTAAAGTGGGTCACACTTGTTCTTGATTGCTGCTTCCGTCAAAACGCGAGATGTTTCTTGGAAGGATGCTGCAGACAAGAAACTGTCCGTTGCAAGAGATGCCTTTGTGATACCCAACAAAATTCTCTTTGCTGTTGCTGGAACACCGTCATTTTCCAAAGCAATGTTGTTTTCTGCCTCGAACTTGAAGATATCTACAACTTCACCTGGGAGCATATCCGTTGTGCCTGCATCCTCAATACGAACCTTACGGAGCATTTGACGAACGATAACTTCCACGTGCTTGTCGTTGATTTCTACACCGTTGGTACGGTAGGTTGCTTGAACTTCCTTAACAAGATATTCTTCTACTGCGCGCAAGCCCTTTGTTGTGAGCAAGTCTTGTGGGTAGATAGAACCTTCTGTCAACGGAGTACCACTTTCTACCTTGTCGCCAGCGTGTACCTTGATACGTGACGTGTAAGGAATTTGGTATTCAGTTTCCTTACCGTTTGCATCAGTAACTACAACAACTTTCTTATCAGTGTTTGTTGGAATGGAAACAACGCCGTTAACTTCGGAAATGATTGCGCATCCCTTTGGTTTGCGTGCTTCAAACAATTCTTCAACACGTGGCAAACCTTGTGTGATGTCGTCTGCTGTTGCTACACCACCAGTGTGGAACGTACGCATTGTGAGCTGTGTACCAGGTTCACCAATGGATTGAGCAGCGATAACACCAACTGCCTCGCCAAGGTTAACTGGCTTGCCGTTAGCCATGTTAGCGCCGTAACACTTTGCACATACACCGTGTTCGGAACGGCATGTAAGAACAGTTCTCATGTACAACTTGGTGATGCCTGCTTTTACAATTACGCTTGCCAAGTCGTCATCAATCATTGTGTCGCCTGGGCAGATGAGTTCGCCAGTTGTTGGGTTGATAACGTCATCAATAACGTATCTACCAATGATACGGTCTTCAAATTTTTCAACAATTTCGTCCTTACCTGTACCACGGAAAGCCTCAATCCACATACCTTGTGGGCGAGAACCTGCAGAACAGTCGTGTTCGCGTACGATAACGTTTTGAGCAACGTCAACCAAACGACGAGTAAGGTAACCAGAGTCGGCAGTTTTCAAAGCTGTATCGGCAAGACCTTTACGACCACCGTGGGAAGAAATGAAGTACTCAAGTACGGACAAACCTTCTCTAAAGCATGCCTTAACGGGCAATTCGATGGTACGACCGGATGGGTCGCTCATCAAACCACGCATACCACACAATTGACGAATTTGGTTCATGCTACCACGCGCGCCGGAGTCAGCCATCATCCAAATTGGGTTGTCTGCCTCCATAACGTTTTTAACCAAAGATTCCACTTGGGCAGCTGCATCCTTCCATACGTCGATAACTGACTTGTAACGTTCGTTTTCTGTCAAGAAACCTTCGTTGTAGTTATCTTCAATGGCAATTACTTGGTGCTCAGCAGCGTCCAAAATAGCCTTCTTTTGTTGTGGGATGTTCATATCGAACACACTTGTTGTAAGACCACTGATTGTAGAGTACTTGTAACCAAGAGCTTTTACGTTATCCAACATGGTTGCTGTTGGAGTTGTGCCACGAAGTTTAAAGCACTTTTCAACAATTTTGGAAAGTTGCTTTTTGCCTACCAAGTGAGCCTTGGGGTTAGCAATCATATCTGCTGTCAAAGCCATTGGGATACCCAATGTTTTGCGTTCGAGAGCGTTGCGAGCAATGATTTCGGGGTCGGTGATGTATGGGTTGTCTGGTTCAGCAGAGCCATCTACGTAATCGTAGTAGATTGCTTGGCAGAAAATCATACGACCAACTGTTGTCCAAATCTTTTTGCCGTCAGGAAGTGCAATGTTAACAACAGTGTGCAAAGTGATATCCTTTGCAACGTAAGCTTCGTAAGCTTCATCAAAGCTATGGTAGTACTTACCTTGACGCAAGATTTCTACTTCTTCTTCCGTCAACGCACGCTCGTGACGAGTTACGTCGTAGAGCTCGATAATTTTCTTTGTGAGTTCTACGTCGCCTCTAATTGTTGTGAGGTAGTAGCAACCCAAAACCATGTCTTGTGTTGGGGAGATAACAGGCTTACCGTCAGACAACTTCAAGATGTTGTTAGCAGCAAGCATCAAGTAGCGAGCTTCTGTTTGAGCCTCTACAGAAAGAGGTACGTGAACAGCCATTTGGTCGCCGTCGAAGTCGGCGTTGAATGCTGTACAAGCAAGTGGGTGCAATTTGATTGCACGGCCTTCGATAAGCACTGGTTCAAATGCTTGGATGGAAAGTCTGTGCAATGTTGGCGCACGGTTGAGCATTACTGGGTGATCCTTGATAACGTTTTCGAGGATGTCCCAAACCTTTGCGTCAGCGCGTTCAATGCGCTTTTTAGCCGATTTAACGTTGTGGCATTGACCAACTTCCACAAGCTTTTTCATTACAAATGGTTTGAACAATTCCAAAGCCATTTCCTTGGGGATACCACATTGATGCAACTTGAGTTCTGGTCCAACTACGATAACGGAACGGCCGGAGTAGTCAACACGCTTACCAAGAAGGTTTTGACGGAAACGACCTTGTTTACCACGGAGCAAACCAGACAAGGATTTAAGCTCACGGTTGCCTGCGCCTGTTTGTGGACGCTTGGAACGAGAGTTATCCAAAAGGCTATCAACTGCATCTTGCAACATACGTTTTTCGTTGTTGATCAAAATTTCGGGTGCGTTGATTTCGATAAGTTTCTTCAAACGATTGTTACGGTTGATAACTCTACGGTACAAATCGTTGAGGTCACTTGTTGCGTATCTACCACCGTCAAGTGGTACCATTGCACGTAGTTCTGGAGGAAGAACTGGCAAAACTGTCAAAATCATCCATTCGGGACGGTTGCCACTCTTACGGAAGGATTCAACAATGTCCAAACGCTTGATAGCGCGAACTTTCTTTGCGCCTGTGCTTGTTTTGCGAGAATATCGCGTAGTTCCTTGGACTCTGCCTCCAAATCAATGTTTTGCAACAATTCACGAACAGCCTCGGCACCTGTGCCAGCACGGAAGTTCTTTGTTGCGTCTTCACGTGCTGCAGCTTGTGCTTCACGGTATTCGTTCATTGTCAAAATTTGCTTGTATTGCATACCACTTTGCATTGGGTCGATAACTACGTAACTTTGGAAGTTAATGAGTTGTTCCAATACTTTTGGTGACATATCAAGGATAAGACCCATACGAGATGGAGTACCTCTAAAGTACCAAATGTGGGATACAGGTGCTGCAAGTTCGATGTGACCCATACGTTCACGGCGAACCTTAGATTTTGTAACTTTTACGCCACACTTTTCACAAACAACACCCTTGTAACGGATGCGCTTGTACTTACCACAGTGGCATTCCCAGTCTTTGACAGGTCCAAAAATTCTTTCACAGAAAAGACCGTCTTTTTCGGGTTTTTGTGTACGGTAGTTGATTGTTTCGGACTTTTTAACTTCGCCGTAAGACCACTCACGGATTTTTTCGGGGGAAGCAATGCCGATTTGAATCATAGCAAAGTCATTAATGATACCAGAGCGAGCCAAAGAGTTGGAACGCAATGTGGAAATAGATTGTCCTGTAATTACGTCGTTACTCATAATTTCGTTTACCTCCCTTTTTAGTTATTGTCGTCGTCATCAGTTTCGTCGCCGAACAAATCGTCATCATCTTCGTCGTCGCCGTCAGTGCCAAACAAGTCGTCCAAATCGAAGTCGCCATCGTCATCGGAGTCGTCTTCGTCATCGTCACCTTCGTCAGCGAACAAATCGGACAAAGCGTCATCGGAGTCGCCATCGTCATCAAACAAACTGTCAAGGCTAAAGTCGTCGTCAAACTCAGTAAATGCTGTGTCGTCGTCGCCAAGAGCCACTTCGTCGTCTGGTGAGAAGTCGGAGATTGCTTGTTTGCGTTGTTCTTGTTCAGCAAGCATAATTTCGTTGTAGTCAGCTTCGTCATCGGTGGAATCACGAACGATAATTTCTTCGTGGTCAGCAGACAAAACTTTTACGTCAAGTGCAAGAGATTGCAATTCCTTGATAAGTACCTTGAAACTTTCGGGGATGCCTGGATCGGGGATGTTGTCGCCCTTAACAATTGCCTCGTAAGTCTTAACACGACCAACAACGTCGTCGGATTTTACTGTCAAGATTTCTTGCAATACGTTAGCTGCACCGTAAGCTTCCAATGCCCAAACTTCCATTTCACCGAAACGTTGTCCACCAAATTGAGCTTTACCGCCCAAAGGTTGTTGTGTAACAAGGCTGTAAGGACCTGTGCTACGAGCGTGGATTTTGTCATCTACCAAGTGGATGAGTTTGAGGTAGTACATGTAACCAACAGTTACACGGTTTTCAAATGGTTCGCCTGTACGTCCATCGTAAAGTTGAACTTTACCGTCAACCTTACCTGTCTTGGGGTTAACCATACCGTTTTCTTCAAACAATCTGCGAATTTCTTCTTCGCTTGCACCATCAAATACAGGTGTTGCAATCTTCCAGCCAAGCATCTTGGAGATAAGTCCCAAGTGAACTTCCAATACTTGACCGATATTCATACGTGAAGGAACGCCCAATGGGTTCAACACGATTTGAAGTGGAGTACCGTCTTCCATAAATGGCATATCTTCTTCGGGAAGTACGCGAGAAACGACACCCTTGTTACCGTGACGACCAGCCATCTTGTCGCCGACGGAGATTTTACGTTTTTGTGCGATGTACACACGAACAAGTTTGCTTACGCCTGGGTCAAGCTCGTCTTTGTTTTCACGAGTGAACACCTTTACGTCAACAACGATACCACCTTCGCCGTTAGGAACGCGCAAAGATGTATCTCTTACTTCGCGAGCTTTTTCGGAGAAGATTGCACGTAGCAAACGTTCTTCTGGAGTGAGGTCTGTTTCTCCCTTTGGAGTAACTTTACCAACCAAAATGTCGCCAGGGTGAACTTCGGCACCAATACGGATGATACCACTTTCGTCCAAATCTTTCAAAGCATCTTCGCCAACGTTGGGGATTTCACGAGTGAACTCTTCTGGTCCCAACTTTGTTTCGCGACATTCAATTTCGTGCTCTTCGATGTGGATGGATGTGAAAGCATCTTCTTTTACAAGTTTTTCAGAAAGAAGTACAGCGTCTTCGTAGTTGTAACCTTCCCAAGTCATAAAGCCGATAAGGATGTTACGACCAAGAGCAAGTTCGCCACCGTCGGTACTTGGACCGTCAGCAAGAACTTGACCAGCTTCAACACGATCGCCCTTCTTTACAATTACCTTTTGGTTGATGCAAGTTCCTTGGTTGGAACGAACAAACTTCTTCAAGGTGTATTCTTTAAGTGTGCCGTTGTCAGCTTGAACAACAATCTTGTTGTCGCTTGCCTTCAAAACGATACCACCCTCTTGTGCAATTACCATTACACCACTGTCGTAAGCAATGCGTGCCTCGATACCGGTTGCAACGATAGGAGCTTCTGGAGAGATAAGGGGTACTGCTTGACGTTGCATGTTGGATCCCATCAACGCACGGTTTGTATCGTCGTTTTCAAGGAAAGGAATCAAACTTGTAGCAACGGAGATAAGTTGACGTGGAGATACGTCAATGTAGTCTACCTTTTCGCGTGGGAATTCCAAAATTTCTTCACGGCGACGGCATGTGATACGTTCGTTAGCAAAGTAGCCACGTTCATCAAGTGGTTCGTTTGCTTGACCAATGATGTACTTGTCTTCTTCGTCAGCAGAGAGGTAATCTACGCTTTCGGTAACGATATTGTGGATTTTGTCCACTCTACGGTAAGGAGCTTCGATAAAGCCGTACTCGTTGATGCGAGCATATCCTGCCAAGGATGTGATAAGACCGATGTTTTGTCCTTCGGGAGTTTCGATTGGGCACATACGACCGTAGTGGGTGTAGTGAACGTCACGAACTTCGAATGTTGCACGGTCACGGTTGATACCACCAGGACCAAGAGCAGAAAGCTTACGTTTGTGAGTAAGTTCAGCAATTGGGTTGGATTGATCCATAAATTGAGAAAGTTGGCTTGAACCAAAGAACTCTTTGATAGCAGAGGAAACAGGACGAACGTTGATAAGTGTTTGTGGTGTTGCCTTGCCTGGTTCTTGAATTGCCATACGTTCGCGGATAACTCTTTCCAAACGAGAGATACCAATGCGGAATTGGTTTTGCAAAAGTTCCCCTACGGAACGGATACGGCGGTTAGCCAAGTGGTCAATGTCGTCATCGTGGCCGATGCCGTACTTCATACCAAGGTTGTAGTTTACTGTGGAGATGATATCTGCACGTGTGATGTGCTTGGAGATAAGTTCATCTTTGCTTTCCTTCAAAGCTTCAAGTGTATCTTCTACGGAAAGACCTTGTGCCAAAATATCTTTGAACAACGTTACGTCAACTGCCTCGTAAAGACCAATTGCCTTGAAGTCAACAGTTGCATATTGCTTGTCCACTGTGATAGCAAATGTTTTTGCATCAACGGTGTTGTTGCCAATAACCTTAACTTTGGGGCATTCTCTCGCAAAGATGATTACTGGGCTAGTGTTGGACTTGTAGATGTTGTAGTCGTTTTCCATAGCAATTTGAGCTGCCTCGGCAACGGTAATTTCCCCTTTGCGTTCTGCATAGCTTGTTTTTGCTGTGTCAACAAGGTAACGACCAGTTGCATCAATTTGTTCGCCATAAACGTTCAACACACCGTTTTCTGTCATGATAGCGCAACCGAGGTGTTCGCCAAGAACTTTTGCGTAGTCAAGCTCACTCTTTGCATCGTTGCCATCAAGCAAAAGTGTTGCAATCTCGGTAGATGTGCGAATTTCGTTGATACCGCTGTGTTGGATGTCGTATGCGTCGCCTTCTGTCAAAACTGTACCAGCAGTGATAACACGATTGCAAGGAATTGTTACTTGTTCGTCAAGATATAGACCTGTAACGTATGAAACAAATCTTTCGTCCACCTTAACTGAGATAACTTCGCCCTTGTCGCTCAAGATGTTTACGCTTTCTAAAACG
>JAFTNE010000233.1 GCA_017452035.1 Clostridia bacterium | reverse complement strand
GTCGGCAAAGAGTTGTTGAGTGATGATGGTCAAAATGCAATCACTAAAGGCGATACCCTGTACAGCGTGACTTTTGCTGATGGCACAACCAAGTATTTTAGTGGTGCTGGTGACTATGATAATACAATGAAGGGTATTTCTGGTTCTTTCGTTATAACAGTCATTGATAACACCGGTGTGCGTCGCAATTATACGATTGCAACCAATCAACAGTTAGAACAGTATTTTTCCGTTGAAGAACAACAATACACTGGTGTTGGTATGTCTATTTCTTACGTTAAGCACAAGTTTGCTTTTGGTGAGGCAATTTCTCGCGTGGTACCATACTGTGGCGAAACTGCACTGGTAATTTTGCGTACTCTTGGCAACCTGCTTACCGGAACAATTGGTATCGAGTCGGTTGGTGGTCCAATCAGTACAATTGGCATGACGAGTCAAGTTGTTTCAACTGGACTTCCAAACGTATTGTTTTTGATAGTGCTAATTTCCGTTAACCTTGCAGTTTTCAACCTTTTGCCAGTGCCTGCATTGGACGGATGTCAAATTATTTTCTGCATTATCGAGTGGATTGCTGGTAAGCCAATTGACAGAAAGGTTCAAGGTATCATCAACGGTATTGGCCTAATTGTTCTATTAGGTTTTGCAGTGTTAGTTGACCTGTTAAAACTATAATTCTATATGAAATTAGTTAAAAATAAATAACTATTACAGACATAGTATCTTTTAATTAACAAATGAAACAAGCCAAAGTCAAAAACTTAATAATTGGTGGGGGCGCGCCCATCACAATACAGTCCATGACAAATTTGTCGGTATTGGATGTTGATGCAACGTTGCAACAAATTGACCAACTGCAAACTGCCGGTTGCGATATTGTTCGCATTGCATTGCCTAACAGCCAGTCTGTGGAGGCTTTTGCGAAAGTTCGTGCCAAAACAAACGTGCCACTTGTTGCTGACGTTCACTTTGACTATCGTTTGGCTATTGGTGGAATGGAGTCTGGTGCTGATAAAATTCGTATTAACCCAGGCAATATCGACAAGCAACATCTCGACCGAGTTATTGACTGTGCAAAAATGCACAATGTTGCAATAAGATTGGGAGTAAATGGTGGCTCTGCCAACAAGACTTATCTCGAAAAATTTAACGGTGACAAAAAGCTCGCCTTGCTAGAAAGTTTGCGCGACTACACATCTTACTTTGCTGATCGTGGTTTTGATAACCTTGTGCTTTCGGTAAAAAGTAGTGATATTCGCCAAACTATCGAGCTTAACAAGTCCATTGCTACATTGGGATATCCATTACACTTGGGTATTACCGAGGCAGGGCTACTTCATCAAGGCCTTGTTAAAAATGCAATTGGTATTGGCTCTTTGCTTCTGGATGGCATTGGCGATACAATTCGCGTGTCGCTTACATCCAACCCAGTGGATGAAGTATATGCAGCAAAGGATATTTTGGTAAGCCTTGGCCTTAAAAGTGGTGTGCAATTTGTATCATGTCCAAAGTGTGGTCGTTGCTCAATTGATTTGGAAAAAATTGCAACACAAATTTATGACTATGTAAAAACACTCAACAAAAATATCAAGGTTGCTGTTATGGGCTGTGAAGTTAATGGCCCGGGCGAGTGCAAGGATGCTGATATTGGTATTGCTGGTGCAAACGGTGGTTACATACTGTTTAAGCATGGTCAAATTTACAAGCGTATAGATGCAAACAACGTTTTGCAACAATTTATTGAGGAAATAAACAAACTGTAAGATGCTAATTAATCAACTTCACGAAAAATTCCCAAATATGACCGATTTGAGGGTTAGGGACATACTTGTTGACAAGGAAAAACGCAAAATTCGTTGTATTTTGTCCTATCCCAACAGCGCACAGTTAGATGCTACCGTAAAAAGTAACATCTATGCTTTCGTGCGCAGTTGTGTTCCTAATGGGTACTATTGTGAAACGCGTATTTACAATGATGTTTTCTCGGAAGTTTCCTTCCGTACTAATTTGTTTGATTACCTCAAAAAGCGTTATCCTGCTTTCAAGATTTCTCGCGATAGAACAGTTATCGAGCAGGATGAGCGCAACATTTCCGTTGTGTTTAACGTTTCGGAAACAACAAAAAACAACCTTGAAATTGCCAACTTTTTGGAGGAAATTTCCCACTATTACGTCAACTTTACTTGCTACCACATCACTTTTGATATCAGGGTGGACAAGACCATAGTTGTTGACGAACAATCAAACGCACTCTATCAAGAAAAATTGGTACAGCTGGCAATCAACAAAGAGCTTATGCGTCCAATGCGTTGTTTTAACGTTATCAACGTGGAAAAATATATCGGTAAACTTATTGGAAATCACAGTCCAATGTACATTTAGATATTCGTGGCGAGATGGGCGACTGCGTACTTTGTGGTACTGTATCTGCAAAGACATTAAAGGCTACTCAAAAGGACAAATCACTTTATATGTGCAAGTTCACTCTTGGCGACAAGTCGGGTGGCTCTATTACCTGCGTACTGTTTGTTCGATTTGATATTACCGATTTCCAAACTCTCAAACAAACAACAGGAAAACCAGATAGCGAAGTTCTTACTATTTCCGAAACTAAAAAGCACGCCAACGATCGCAAGATGAAAAAGTTGATGAACATCTACGATGGCATGGAAATTTTAGTTCGTGGTAAAATTTCTCGTAATGACTATTC
>JAFTNE010000232.1 GCA_017452035.1 Clostridia bacterium | reverse complement strand
TTTTGCGCTTTGTAGAAAAAAAGATGGATGGCAAAAAGAACTACACCATGCAAGGCGCTGGCAACCTGGATGCCGACTCCTTTGCAAAAACTCAAACCATGGGAGGTGGCAACAATGTGTAAACAAATTTTGCAATTTTGCCACGTAGGCAAAACTTTTGGCGACCACCAAGTGCTAAAAGATATCAACTTTACGGTAAACAAAGGGGACGTTACCTGCATAATTGGTTCATCTGGTAGTGGCAAGTCCACTTTGCTACGTTGTGCCAACCTTTTGGAAACACCCACCAGTGGCGAAATTATCTTTGACGGCAAAAACATCCTTATGGAAAAGAGTCACGCAAAGTATCGTCAAAAGGTAGGTATGGTGTTCCAATCCTTCAACCTGTTTGGCAACATGAACGTTTTGCAAAACTGCACTGTTGGACTTACAAGCGTACTCAAAATCAAAAAAGCCGAGGCTACCAACATTGCCATGCAATACTTGGAAAGCGTTGGCATGTCGGCATACGTAAATGCCCGTCCACATCAACTTTCTGGTGGACAAAAACAACGTGTTGCCATAGCCAGAGCATTGGCAATGCAACCAGAAGTGTTGCTGTTTGACGAACCAACCAGCGCACTTGACCCCGAAATGGTAGGCGAAGTGCTAACGGTAATGAAAGACCTTGCCAAAAGTGGCTTGACAATGCTTGTTGTTACCCACGAAATGGCATTTGCAAAGGACGTTGCTAACAAAATTGTGTTTATGGACGAAGGTGTAATTGTCGAAGAAGGCGCACCCGAGCAAATCTTCCAAAACCCCACCGAACAAAGAACACGCGAGTTTTTGTCTCGCTCAATCAACGGCTAACATAACCACCACGGTGGCTTGGCTATATGCAAATTGCACCACAACCAACTGTGTACATGTTAGGTTTACCTTGCACGTTGAACAACTAAAAAACAACAAATAACACCACTGTGGCAAAATGCACATATGCGCACCTATTGCAACCTTTGTCGCCCTACCCTTGCAAAGGTTACAACGCGCAAGGGGTGTCGTGTATCTAACAACCATCCAAACTGATGTATATGTAAATAGTTAATACTTATTGTACATATCGTTAGGTTGGGTGGTTTTTTGTTATTGTGATGTTATACGTTGTATATACATTTGTTTTATAGAAAAAACTTGCTACCCATATAAAATTTTAGTATAGAAAAAACTTTGCAATATGTTATAAAAAACAAGATTTTTTTATGATAAATATGCTATTATACTATTGCAAAGTTTGAGTTTTGCTTGCTAAAAATTGGGCAATACTAAAACTGGCAAATTGTATATTGACCATTATGGAGGGTTACGGCATACTCAACAAGGAGTTTTGTTATAGCCAACAAAAAAAATAAATAAATAGGAGGAACTTCATTATGGAAAAAGTAAAAGTAGTTCAATACGGTTGTGGCAAAATGGCTAAGTACATCATCAGATACTTGTACAACCACGGCGCAGAAGTTGTAGGCGCAATCGATATCGACCCAGCAGTAGTTGGTATGGACATTGGTGACTTTGCTGAACTTGGTTTCAAGACAGGCGTTATCATCTCCAACGAAACAGACAAAGTTTTGGACGAAAGCAAAGCAGACGTTGCAATCGTTACACTTTTCAGCTTTATCAACGACATCTACACACACGTAGAAAAGTGCGTATCTCGTGGTATCAACGTTATCACAACTTGCGAAGAAGCTATCTACCCATGCACAACAGCTAAAGAACAAGTTGATCGTTTGGACGCTATTGCAAAGGCAAACAACTGCACTATTACAGGTTCCGGTATGCAAGATATCTTCTGGATCAATATGGTTGCTTTGGCAGCTGCTGGTTGCGACAGCCTTACAAAAATTAAGGGTGCATACAGCTACAACGTTGACGAATACGGTCTTGCTCTTGCAAAGGCTCACGGTTGTGACCTTTCTGCTGACGAATTCGAACAACAAATTGCTCACCCAGAAGTATTTGAACCATCCTACGCTTGGAACGCAAGCGAAGCTATCTGCAACAAGCTTGGTTTGACAATCAAATCTATCGATCAAAAGCACGTTCCTTACATTGTAGACCATGACGTTTACATTAGCACACTTGGTTACACAATCAAGGCTGGTCGTTGCATTGGTATGTCTGCAGTTGTTACAATCCAAACTGAAGAAGGTATCGTTGTAGAAGAAGAAACTATCGGTAAGGTTTACGGACCAGACGACGGCGATATGTGCGACTGGTGGCTCACAGGCGAACCCAACGTTGAATACCACGTTGTTAAGCCTGCTACAGTAGAACACACTTGCGCTACAGTAGTTAACCGTTTGCCATCTCTTATCAAGGCTCCAGCTGGATACGTTACATGCGACCAACTTGAACCAGTAAACTTCCTTGCTAAACCAATGAGCAAATAGTTTTTGTTTACAAAAAAATAAAATTGGACCACTCCTATCGAGTGGTCCTTTTGTTTATTGCATGTATTGTTTTGTTTGTTACCCTTTTACAAAACTACTCTTCCTCTTTGTTGCTGTACAATTTGGAAACTTCGTCCAAAAATGCCTTACGCTTGGTGTAGTTTTTCAAAGTGCTACCACGCTCGAACTCGTCAATAGCTTTGCGTTGTGCGCGAGTAAGTCCCTTGGGTACTTCCACTTCGATAGTAGCATACAAATCGCCTGCCATACCACGCGCTGTGCGTACACCACGGCCTCTAAAACGCAACACTTCGCCATTGGCTGTACCCTCGGGAATTTTTGTTGTAAACATACCTTCTGGCGCAGGAATTTCCACATCGCCACCACAAACAGCCGTTTTAAAGGTTACTGGCACTGTTACAAACAAATCGAGGTTTTCCCTTTCAAAAATCTTGGATGGTTGAACGGAAATTACCAACAACAAGTTGCCACTGCGTCCACCGTTGCGAGATGCATTGCCCTCTCCGGAAAGTTGCAACACTGCGCCGTTTTCCACACCGGCAGGTATGGTAACGTTCAAGATCTTGTTTTTGTTGACAGTTCCACGACCGTTACAAGTTTTGCAAGTATCGGTAACAATTTTACCACGGCCACCACACTTGTCGCATGCGCCAATGGAAATTTGCTGACCAAAAATGGT
Organism: Clostridia bacterium; assembly: GCA_017452035.1. GTDB lineage: Bacteria > Bacillota > Clostridia > Christensenellales > CAG-314 > Fimimonas. Next base: position 1,185 of record JAFTNE010000232.1, on the reverse strand, counting down.
GTTTTGAACACGTCTTACTTGACCTGTACCACCACACTTGTCGCAAACTCTAACGGAGTTTTCGTCCTTGGCGCCACTACCACCACACGTTGGACATCTCTCAACACGGGTAAAGTTTACTGGCTTTTTGCAACCCAAGATGGACTCCATAAAGGTCAGTTCCAACGTGTATGTAACGTCACTGCCTGCACTGCTTTGGTTGCGACGTCGGTTAGAGCCACCAAAACCAAATGCTCCACTAAACATATCAAAGATGTCGTCAAAGCCCGTAGCAGTAAAGCCACCACCACTAAATGGGTTGTAGCCACCACCAGCTTGACCGTCAAAGTCCATTTCGCCACGGTCGTATTTTTGGCGTTTGTCGGGGTCGCCAACAATGGAGTACGCCTCGTTTACCTGCTTGAACTTTTCGGCAGCAGCATCATCCCCTGGATGTAAGTCGGGGTGATATTGCTTGGCCAGTTTGCGATATGCTGATTTGATTTCCTCCTGGGTGGCATTGGATGATACACCCAGCACTTCGTAATAGTCTTTTCTTGCCATAATTTTCCTTTGATAAAGGCATTTTGCCTTTGTATCAGTAAATTGAATACAATTAGCACACACGGTTACACAAAAAATATGCTCTTTAACAAATTTCTAAATTTTGTAAAGTCGCAAGAAATTTGCACCATGTATCTATATTTCTAAAACGCAGGAAAAAGCCCGACACATTGTTCGTGCTTTTTGCCTGCCTATCCACTTTTAGGTGAATAAGATTGAGTATTTGATTGACAGATTAGTTTTTACTTGTAAATTAGTTTTGACCGTCTGTTACGTCGTCGTAGCTAACACCGTCACCAGCACCTGCACCTGCGCCACCATCTTGTGGTTGGCCGTTTTGTTGTGCTTGTTGGTAGAAACGTTGGAAGATACCTGCGCTTGCTTGTGCAATACGATCGGTTTCTGCCTTAAGTTCTTCGGTGGTTGCATCTTGCTTTTCCAAAACCTTTTTACCAGCTTCAATTTCTTGTTGGAGTTGAGCCTTGTCTGCTTCGGGAAGTTTGTCGCCACTTTCACGGATGAATTGTTCAAGAGAGAGTATCATTTGGTCAAGACCGTTACGAGCCTCTACTGCTTGACGGCGTTTTTTGTCCTCTTCGGCGTACTTTTCAGCATCTTTGATAGCTTTGTCGATATCTGCAT
>JAFTNE010000231.1 GCA_017452035.1 Clostridia bacterium | reverse complement strand
CATAGCTCATGCAGATTTACAAGAGGACCTTGTTGATCAGGTAGACGAAGGATTGTCTAATCTTGATTTCTCTGATGTAAATGACATTGTTAATGGATATGTTGGCGACATTGCCGAAAAAGTCAAGGCTATTATCAATGGGGAGTTCGACAGCATTGATAGCTTTTTGCAAATGGTGTTTGATGTTAGTAACAGTAGCCTTAAAAATCTTTTGCCAAAGCTCGTTAGTCTCTGTGTAGTAATGGTGCTTGTTGGCCTTGTGAGAAAAACGTCTGGTGGTTTTATTTCAACTGGCACCGAAGAGGTTGTTTCTTTTGTCGGCAAAGCTGTAATGCTCGTTACGTTAATTTCCTTGTTTGTAGACGTGTTTGCCGAAGTGGAACGGGTAATTTTTCAACTGTCAACTTTGTCCGATGCATCCATGCCTATACTACTTACCTTGGTAGTTGCAAATGGTTCTTCAAATATGTCGGCTGTGTGCCAGCCGTCAATGCTGATGTTTTCTAGTGCTATCATAACAATTGTTCGTAATGTTTTGCTACCACTTGCAATTTCGGCTGCAGCTTTTTCCTTTGTGTCCAGCCTTTCGCAAGGTGTAAAAGTAACTAAAATGGCATCCTTTTTGCATAGCTCTGCTTTGTGGATTTTGGGCATATTGTTTACGGTGTTTTCTGCTTTTACATCCGTCCAAGGAATAGCTGCTGCCACAATGGATGGTGTTTCCTATCGTATGGCAAAGTTTACGGCCAAAAACTACATTCCAATTTTGGGTGGGTACATTTCTGACGGATTTGACATTGTAGTTGCAAGTACAAGTCTTATCAAAAACTCCTTTGGCGTTGTTTTACTCATAGTTGTCGTGGCTATGGTGTTAAAGCCACTTATATCGATAGTCTCCCTAAATTTGGGCTTGCAAGCAGTAACAGCACTCAGCGAACCAGTTGTTGCCGACAATTGCTCTGCAATATTTACCGGCTTGCGCAAGTGTCTGACGTTTCTTTCTGCCTTGATTGTTGCCGTTGCTTTTATGTTTTGCATATTGGTTATTGTTGCGATTTCGTGCGCTAATGGAGTGTAATATGTCTACGTGGATAATTTCAGTTTGTGGTATCGCATTGATGACAGTGTTGTGTGACGTTATTATTCCTGATGGTGGAACTAAAAAATACGTTCGTACTGTCATTGGTATAGTAATTTCCTTTGCAATACTGCTACCTATCACGAAGATAACTTTTGATGTATCTGCCGATAATTTTGACGATTCAAATAGTATTGCTATTCAGCAACAATTTTTGGATGGTGTTGAAGACCAAAAGCAGTTTGCACGTCTACAAAAGGTCAACGCAGTGTTGCAAGACGCTAATTTTGATGGTGCTACTGTCACAATAGACCATAATGGCTTTATCAAGGTAACTGTCAGCTGTGATAAAAACTCCCTTTTGGCAATGCAAAGTTTGTTAGCAGGCATTGACGAAAAAATGTTAATTATTTGGAGAAATAGTGATGGGTAAAATTAAGGATTTTTTCACAAAAATCAAGTCAAATAAGAATATCGAATTGTACATTGCTCTTTGTTTAGCAGTGGTTTTGTTGGTGACGGTATTTGTTGCCCCCAATATTCAACAAAAAACTTTTCAAAATGATACTGCCAGTCAGTCATATATTGCCGAAATGGAAAATAAATTAATTACTGTACTGGGCAACATCGATGGTTGTGGTAAGGTCAAGGT
>JAFTNE010000230.1 GCA_017452035.1 Clostridia bacterium | reverse complement strand
GCTACTTTGCCTATAATGGTCTTGTTGTGTTTCGCAAAAACAAGTTTGTTGGAGTGTTAGACGAGCAGTTAGTTGCAGGCCTTTCCCTTTTGACAAAGGAGGTAACGGGAGATGTTTTTATTGTGCAAGTTGCTGGTGAAAAGATAACCTTTATTACCAATGAAAAAAAGATGGATATAAATATTGATGGTACCAAAGTGCAACTAAACGTAGAACTCAAATGCCGACTCGCTCGCACTGATGACTTTGGCACAAACGGATCGCTGACGGTGCAAACGGAAGAGGATTTGCCACCTGAGCTTTTTGAACAAATCAAAACGCAAGCAGTGGAGCTAATTCAAAAGATTGTTTACTACCAACAACAATACAACGTCGATTTGATAGGCCTGCACGAAAAGTTTCGTCAACGGGATGGTTCGACACAATTTGTCAATAGTTTTGAAATGAGTGACGTTGACTTTTCCATCCAAGTAAAGGTAAAGCAAAGTTAGAAAAAGTCATTACTAAATATGCCACCTCAAAAACCAACACGCACTGTCAAAATATAACTACTCAAGCGCTGTTTTTTGCTACTTATGATTGACTACATTGTCTATTTGTGGTACAATTTTTGCACAAAATAACTTGTATCAATGGTACAAAGGAGCAATCATGAAGGTGCTTGATTTTCTCAAAAACAGTTACACAGCTTACCACACAACACAAAACGTATGTAGTATTTTGCAAGAAAACGGCTTTGTAGAGCTTACCCTTGGCGACAAGTGGGACGTTCAAAAGGGTGGCAAGTACTTTGTTACACGCAATGGTTCATCAGTAATTGCCTTTGTTGTTGGCGAAAACAACGTTCTTTCCATTTGCGAAAGTCACACCGATTCGCCCAGCTTTAAAATTAAAGGCACAAAGCTTGTTGCAAGCGAAGGCGCAAAACGCCTCAATACCGAAAAATACGGTGGTGGTTTGTTGTACACCTATTTTGACCGTCCATTGAAGGTTGCAGGACGCTTGCTCACAAAAAGCGAAAATGGTGTTAGCCAACAGCTTGTTGTAAGCGACTACAATGTGGTAATCCCAAGCTTGTGCGTACATCTCAATCCAACAGCCAACGATAGTTTTGCAGTAAACGTTCAAACGGACACATTGCCTTTGTTTGCGCAAAGTGAGACGTATTTGTACAAATCTTTGACAGATATGGAAGTTCTTGATGCCGATTTGTACGTTGTTCCTGCAACGGAACCATTTGTAGCAGGGGTAGAGGGTGAGTTTTTGTGCTCTCCACGCCTGGATAACCTTACAAGTGTGTACACGTCCGTGCAAGCTTTGCTTAACTGCAAACCACAAAACATTGCAATGATTGCTTGCTTGGATAACGAAGAAGTGGGCAGTGGCACACGTCAAGGCAGTCCAAGATTTCTTTCCCAAGTGTTGGACAGCTTGTATTGTGACACATTTGGCGTAGACGCAGTTGGTCGTCAAATTGCAGTGGAAAATGGCATGGTGCTTTCGGTAGACAACGGTCATGCTTGTCATCCAGCTCATCCAGAAAAAAGCGACATCCTTTACCGTGCTTATCTCAACAAAGGTATCGTCATCAAACACCACACCAACTACGCAACGGATGGTCTTAGCTCGGCCCTTCTCAAAAATATTTTGCAAAAGGCGGGGGTATCCTTCCAAGATTTGTACAACCGTAGCGATTTGCGTTGTGGCTCTACAGTGGGACTTGCAACTGCACGCGAATTGGGCATCAAAACTTGCGATATTGGTATTCCACAACTGGCAATGCACTCTGCTTGCGAAACTTGTGGCAGTGGAGATATTCAAACCATGCAAGACGCGTTGACGGCATTTTTCAATGCTGATGCAACCGATTTGATGGTAAAGTAGCACCAGTCAAAGTGGAAAATT
>JAFTNE010000229.1 GCA_017452035.1 Clostridia bacterium | reverse complement strand
TTTGAGAGCATCAATGGTAACAACGTAGCCGTTATCAAAGTTTTGTGAAAGCGTATCAATGTTGATGGCAAACTTACGACCACCCTTTACGCTAACGGTGGTAGTGTCAGATGTTTGCACCAACGTAGATGCAACGCTGTCGGCAATCATGTTGTGAGCTTGCTCGGCAGTTACGCTTTTTACCATGCCAAATCCAGCAGCGCGAAGAATTTTGCCCTCTTCAATCTTGTGTCCGTCAACGGCACGAACCTTGATAAGACCATTTTTGATGAGGTCTTCGGTTGTTTCGTATGGGTAATCTTGTGGATTGATAGCAGTTGATGGTTTGCCAAGTTCAGCCTCGCGTGTGCTCATCAAAGCATCCAACAATCTTTTAGCCTTACGGAGGGAAAGAGGAGATCTAACCTTGAACAAAGTTGGTACTGTTTGGTAACGTTTTTTGTCGGAAACATCCTTGATAGTACCTTTGATGGTTTGTCTTGCAAGTTCGGGATCCATTGCCAAGTAAACGTACAACGTCTTACCCTTGATGGTAAGTATTGCAACGCGACCACTTTGGTGTTTGATAGTGGAGGATGGCCAACTAATTCTATTTTTAACCTTTTTGTAGGAAAGTGCGTGGTTTACAAGGTCTGCGTAGTAACCTTTCAGCTCGTCACTTGCTTGCATAAGCTTTGATGTAAACGAACGATTGTATCTTACAAGAACTTCCTCATCACCAATTACCAATACGCCTTGTTTTTCCGTTTCCACAGCAGGAGCTGGTGTAGCAGCTGGTTGTTCAACGGGAGTAGGCTCTTCAATAGGAGTAGGTTCTGGTAGTGGGGTAGGCTCTTCAACGGGTTCTTCGACAGGTGTTGGTTCTGCAACCGTTGCGCATGGGCAGTGTCTGCGTTTGATGGGCAACAATACAAATGCAAGTACTGTACCAAACAATGCACAGCCAAGCACAAGTATAACAAGGTACAACCATTGCCAGTGAACAAACAAAGGTTTACTGCAAATTGCTGTAAACAGTCCAACAACTAATAGCGCGCCAAGTGCCAAGCCGGAGCCGGTAACAACAAGACGGTCACGCTTGAAGTGCAACAACAAAACGGATGCGCCAGCAAGCAAAAGTGTTGGCAAAGCAAAGAAGATAAGTATAAGTGTCAAGCCGGAAATACCCATGCCAACAGCAATTGATTCCAGACCGTTAAACATTCTCAAAAATACACCGTTTGCAAGTTTTCCACCAAGGTATGGAACATACATCATCAATGTAACTGTGCCGAGAGCAACTGTCATCAGTGTGCACATGATACCAAAGCCCTTTTGCCATGGGTTGCATTTTTCCGTTGGTTCGGATGTGTCGCCTTCGCGCTTTACAGCCAACAACGTCAATACAAAAATTGCACCAAACAAAACTGCGCCAAGGCCAAGAATTGTAAGATACAACCATTGCCAGTGAACAAACAAAGGTTTGCTGAAAATAGCTGTTATGCTACCCACAAGAACAAATGCAACAAGCGCAACAACAGATCCCTCAAATACAGTGCGACCACTTTTACCACCCAGTAACTTACCTGCAGAAATAGCAAGCAAAATTGTTGGCGCAATAAAAGCAACCAAAAGTATAAGCAACTCGGGGATTTTTGTTGTATCAGCAATAGTTGCCAAACCTGCTGTCATTCTGTCAAAGAGGCCTCTTACAAGGTCTCCACCCAAGTAAGGCAAAATTACCAACACTGTTACAGTGCCAAGCGCAAGCGCCATAAGCGCGCACATGATGCCAAAAACTTTTTGTAGTGTTTTACGATCTTTCATAACACGTCTCCTCAAAAATAGATTTTACTAACCTGTTCTCCAAAACTTGTACGGATACAGCTTTTGTGTGGTTATTTTAACACATGGTGTCAAATTTTGCAATACTTATTTTAAGATAAATTTAATTTTTTTTAATTTTTTTGCGTACCGTTAGTGAATTTTACAGTTTGATGGGGCACAATGATATACTTTTGTTAGTATTTTACAAAAAATTGTGCAATGCGCATTTTTTATACACGTTACGCACAAATATTAAATTTGTAGCAAAAAACAGCCTATCGACAAAATAGGCTGTTTTTGTGCGCATCATTTTGTTATAGTTACACTGCTGGCTTTGGTTGACCTCCAAAATATACTGCCAAAGTGTTTGGGCCACATGATGCACCTACAATAGGGTTCAAAATACCAATGGTAATTTGTGCATCGGGCATCAATTGTAAAATGTGGTCGCGAAGTTTTTCTGCGCCTTCCAAGCAATCCCCATGTGCAATAAAAATTCCACCCATGTGTGCACCAGTATAAAGTTCTTTGGTTAGCTCTGCTATACGTCTAAAAGATTTAATGCGACCTTTTACCTTTTCAGCAGAAACGTTTTCCCCTTTGTTGTTGGAAATGATTATAGGCTTGATGTTGAGTAGTGTGCCAAACACAGCCGTAGTTGCAGAAATTCGTCCAGCTCGTTTTAGGTATTTGAGGTCGTCAACGGTGCCCAGTTGGTTGACGTTGCCTTTAAGTTCCTCCAATGCTTGTGCAACTTGGTGTATGTCTTTGCCCTCTGCGCGCAGTTTGCTTGCATACATGCACAGCAATCCCAAACCAAAACTGCAAGTGAGCGAGTCCACGCAAACTATCGTAGCAGTGGGGTATTTTTCTATCAGTTGTTCCCTTGCAACCATGCTTGCTTTGATGGATGCCGACAGTCCAGACGAGCAGGAAATGGACAAAATGTCGTAGCCGTCTTGGATGTATTGTTCAAATCTTTCTACGTAGTCGCCTACTGGCACTTGAGATGTAAACACCCTTGTGTCGTTACGTTGCAAATCGTAAAAGTCCTTTGCCGAAAGCTTTACCCAGTCCACGTCAGCGTGCAATGACGTGTTATCGTAGGAAATGTACATTGGGATGTATTCCACGTCGTAATGTTTTCGCAAATTCTCTGTAAGTTCGCATGTCGAGTCACTTACAATTACAAATATTTTCACAGTTAATCTCATCTTTTGTGTGTATTATATTGTT
>JAFTNE010000228.1 GCA_017452035.1 Clostridia bacterium | reverse complement strand
TTGCAAGTCAAATTGTTCCATACTTTCCTCCTTTTACGCGTAGTGATATTTGTAGTAGGCTACAAGGCACACCTTTCAACCTATGCAAAAAAAACAAAAAATGTCCCACTTGCAACAGTGGAACATAACATTTCTCGCGCGAGCAAATTTCAGCTCGCCTTACCGTTACAAGTTTTAGCATCACGGGGCAATGTAATTGCATTAGAATACGCCTTGATTTGACGTAGCCTGCTCACCAATCGTACATTGTCTCCACTGTACGACGGTAGCAATCCGTATCCCTGTGGTAGCCTCTCCTACCGGGTATTTTGTTTACAACTAAATTGTACTCCCCATTGCACAAAGTGTCAACCCATTATTGCAAATTAGTAACAAATTTTTATACGATATTTTGTAAATGTTGACCATTAGTTAACCAACAAGTATTACAGTGTAGTTAACAAAACATTTGCTGTTAGCATACAATCAAAAGTGTAAAAAAAGTTGTTTTTGTTTGCATTTGATGGGTACTTTCCGTTTGACATTGACAGGTCTAAGGGGTACTATATTCAACATTAAGGAGATACAATCAAATGGTAAATCACTACGCCGAGCGCTTTCAATGGATATTTAAATACACAAGCAAAAATCTTGGATACTGCATCTTAAAAACCCTTTGCATAATTGTAGGCTTGCCCATCTACTTGGTGTGCTTTGTTGCCGAAATGGCCCTTACACTTGTCAACCTTTTGTTTTCCTTTGTACCAGGGTTGGGGCTTGTTGTAATGCTGGTATGCAAAATGTTGATGTGGATTATCGACAAACCTTACTACATCTGTGTTTTGACAGACCTCAAAAGGTTTTATCTGACCACCCACGACACCCCCGAGTATGCCGATTTTACCCACGTTGCCACAGCATCTCAACAAACTGATGATGTCAATAACGCAACAGAAACGGACACACAAAACTAATCAAACAAAAAGCAGACTATACCAGTCTGCTTATTTTTTATTTGTTTATAATTTGCATAGTAATGCTGTTGCGCAAATATATCGCAACTCAGTAGGCACATTCCAGCAACATTTTGTCAGCAAGTAGTGCGATAAACTCGCCGTTTGTGGGCTTTTCGGAGGAAGTGTACACCTTTACACCAAAAATACTGTTGATGTTTTCAATTTTTCCACGGTTCCAAGCTACCTCGATGGCGTGACGGATGGCGCGCTCCACTTTGGATGACGTTGTATCAAACCTGCGTGCAATGGTAGGATACAAACTTTTTGTAATAGCGTTGATAATAGCAGGGTTATCTACTGCAAGTTTGATACCTTCGCGCAAAAATTGATATCCTTTGATGTGCGCAGGAATACCAACGCTAACAAAAATACTGCTGATGCGTTCATCCAAGGTTTTTTCTGATACCGTCTTTTTGCGCATCACTTTGCTCCCGAGTTTGTCTCCGTCATACACGTTTTGTATGCGTTGCTCCAATACGCCGTATTCTACTGGTTGAACAAGGTAGTACTTTGCACCCAGCTCTAACGCCTTTATTACAAAAACCTCACTTTTCAGTTCTGATGCCACAATAAAGCGCAGGTCGCGATACTTTTCGAGCAGTGCAAAGCCATCCTCTCCCGACATAACAAGCTCGGTAATTACAACGTCTACTGGTGTGGTATCCAAATATTTTCTGGCATCACTACCATTTACATCAAAAACAATTTCGTATTGTTCATTTGTCTCTAACATGCTTCTCAGTTGGTGTAAACCAACAAGTCCAATTTTAATCATCTTGTGTCCTCCAAGTTTTCTGCACCCATTGTAATGCAAATATTCTGTAAAAATCAGGGTAAATTTGTCCTTTGGAGGAAAATTTTGTCAAAAAATATTGCAGTAGGTATCAAAAGTTCAAACGCGAACAAACTAATCATAAGTTTTAGTTTGCAAAATTTTGATTCAATAAAAAAATCAAAAGCGAAAAAATCGCAAATTGTTTTGCAAAACCATTGATTTATGTTTTGGATTATGTTACAATTATTACAAGCTAAGGAGTAATACTATGCAATATCTAAAAAAGGACATCAAAGACAGGATTATCGCTGCCGCAATAGAGGAGTTCAAGTTCAACGGCTACTCTAACGCATCCATTCGCAATATTGCCAACAATGCGGAAATCTCCCTTGGTAACATTTATCGCTACTTTACCAACAAAGAGGCGTTGTATTTTGCCGTTATCAATCCATTTATGGAAAGTTTCCGCGAAGCAATTCAAAACAAACTCAACTTCCACGATAAAAACCCTGGCGAGCTTGCATCCACACTTGCTGGAATTTTAACACAGTATGCTGATGAGTTTATCATCATCCGTCAAGGCAACACCAGCCATTACAATGCATTTATCAACTACTTGGTTGGTATTATATCTCAAAAGATCAACGAGTACCTTCAAGCTGCAGATACTTCTGCCGGTCGCAAGGTAACCAACCCATCCCTTTGCGAGGCCGTTGCCGAAGGTTTTTTGGTAAGTTTGTTCAAAACCTTCCAGTTTGAGGTTGACGCTGTCGTCTTGGAAAGATATATTCGCGAGCTTATCACATTTTACTTTGGCAACATGCAAAGCCGTTTTGCCAACTTTACAGAGTAATTAGCACAAAGATACAAAATCTACCACAAATTTGTGGTAGATT
>JAFTNE010000227.1 GCA_017452035.1 Clostridia bacterium | reverse complement strand
TAAAAGTTGATGGCATCTTGAGTTAGGTAGTACATTTCATCGCCGTGTGTTGTAAGGCAAAAGTCGTTAGCCTCCAACAAGCAGGCAATAAACATATCTTTGAGTGTACCCCTCAAAAGATGTTCCGTTGGGAAGGGCCGTGTTTCTTCCGTTTTGTCGGCAACGTACACAATCATATCCAACGTCGTCATGTTGGGACGCGCTGTGCAGTGGTATCTTATTGCGTCCAAAATTTCGCAGTCGTCAATGCCAAAATCTTTTTGGGCAACTAATGCTCCCAAAAACGCGTGTATAATGGGTTTTGGCATGCCATTGGGCTCAAAATTGTAGTGAGAGTACCTTTCGGTGGGTAGGTTTTTTGCACAATCGTGAAGTAAACACGCCCAAAAAGCCTTTTCTTTGAGGTTACTTGGAGCAAGCTGTAAGCCACGCTTTACCACGTAGTAGGTGTGTTGGAAACGTTTTGGGTCGGTAACGTAGGTGCGCAGTTTGTCTACAACGTCCCTTTTTGCACCATAGATGTCATTATGTATGATAAACTCGTCTACATCTGGCGTAACAAAACTATCGTTTGGCAAACGGAAGTTGTAGCGCAGGCGAATTTCTGTGGAACTTACGTCATTGGGTTCAAAAACCACCTTTGCAATTTTGCCAAGATACTTTTGCTCCATTTGGGAGGAATCTACCCCACCACGCTCACACACGGCAAGGGTTGCTAATTGCAATATTTGTTGTGGTTGGTACCACTTTTCAAAATCCCTAAAACTATCTTCGCCAATGATAAGATACAACTGGTCGTTGGGGTAGATTTCGTGCAGGTACGTGAGTGTATCTACCGTGTAGCTTTTGCCAACTTTGGTAATTTCGTAGTCGCTTACTTCGCCAATACCAGCAAAGGCAATTTTGCACATATCAAGGCGAGCAAACTTGTCGACGTCAGTTTTTTTGTGTGGAGGGTCGCCACATGGCATAATGATGAGCTTGTCCAAGCCCAGTTGCTCCACGGCCATACGCGCCATATTTAGATGTGTTTTGTGTGGTGGATTGAACGTTCCACCAAAAAGGCCAATTTTCATGGCATCATTATACAGTATTTTGCGCAAATTTACAATAAAAATTTGAAAGTTGGCAATAATTGTTATATGGCAAGATTTTTAGACGTATTTTTGAGCAGTATTGCAATATTTTTTGTTACCTTTTGCTGGGTGTACTACATTTTGCGTGATGCAACAACGGCACTAATATTAGCATTGTTTGTTGCCTTGTGCGCCAGTTACATAGTGTATCGAATTGTTTGTACCACTCACAAAAAACAGCAACTAACCAAAAGCAAAAAGTCGCAGTTGGACAGTTTTACAAACTACCTTTGTTTTTGTGAAAATGTAGGGGATATTTTTGCTCAACTGTTGAAATACTACACCTTTGACGTGCAAAATGCGCAAAATGACGGCATTGTTGCCACCAAAAACGGTCAAAAGAATTACGTTGCGTTGTTGTTTGACAATGACGTTGTTACCATCAGCGAATTGCGAAAGGCAGTAAAAACTGCAAAACAACACCAATCAAACAAACTAATTGTGTTTTGCATTGGATACAAACCAACGGACGCGCAAATGGCAAACGGTCAACTGCCCACCAAGTTTGTAGACAAACAAAGCGCCTTTGTATTGTTTGAGCAGGCAGATATGCTACCACCACCAAACGACACCACCGTCAAAAAATCTGCCTACTTTGCGCAGTATGCCTTTTGCAAAAAACGCTTTGGAGGCTACTTTGCCAGTGGGATGTTTTTGCTTATAACCTCGGCGTTGACCTTTTTCCAGTTGTACTCCATTGTGTGGGGTACTGCTTTGGTAGCTGTTGCGTTGTACAGCCTACTAAACAAAAAGTACAACGTTACGCAAAACGTTGCCACGTTGGAGTAGTCCCGAGATATACAAGTCGCTCAAACAAGGTTAAACATCCACCTGTCGTCTCCTGTTTAATTACGCAACAAAAAAACATCAAATAGCAAAATCTTGTAAACACAAGTGAGACCAACACAATACCAAACTCAAATAAATGCCATTTGCACGTAACAAAAATTATCCAAAAAACAAAATCTTACTAAAATGCAACTGAGTTCGGCACAATACCGAACTCAGTTTTAATACAATATATTTTTTAACTATTTATGCACCACTGTACTTGTGGTGTATTTTTTGTGTGTTTTGGTTAAAACTGCCTATCTTTCACGTACTCTTCCAAAAGCATCTTTTAGTTTTAGTAGGCCAAAGCCAATGCCAAGCACAATACCAAGAACAATCAGTATCCACCAAAATACACCAAATGGAAAACTGGAAAGGTTGAACCAGCCATATTGGTAAAAGTCCAAAAAGAAGTATGGCACCTTTGCGCCGTAGCCGAACTCCAAGCCGGAAAGGGAGCAAATCATCACAAAGGCAAAGTATACCAAAGGTGTGGAAATAGACCACCACAAATCGGACTTTTTGTGTCTAAAACATTGAGCGTTCACTGCCCAATCGCACACTGCCAAAATGGGTACAAGTGTATGGCAAAGGATGTTGTCCACTTGCAAAAGGTATGCTGGGTAGTCCCTCAGTTGGATGGGCGCAAGCATTGTCCAAAATACAACAAAGGTCAAAGTGATGGCAAGTGTTACAGCGTACTTTACAATGTTGAGCCAACGTGGGATGTTGACCTTTTTGCCACAGTAGCCAATTACGTCCAACACACCAAAAGCAAGGCAAACAAGGCCAATGGCAATGTTGCTTTGCGTTGTGTAGTACAAAAAGGTGTTGTGCGCCATAAAATCGCCCTTGGCAGCAGTAAGCACTCCCCAAAGGGCAAGGGCAAAGGTCGCAAATCTAAGTATTGTTGAGATATGTTTTTGGGTAAGTTTCAATTTTTCACCTCAAAAAAGATGTTTAGAGAGTAATTTAAAGAAAATCAATTCTCTTTTAACCCTCTCAGGCACTTTCGTGACAGCTCTGACAAAGGGCGAGCCTTTAACGAAACAATCTATATGATTGCTTTTGGCATAATTCAAAGATACCACAAGTGTTTGACATTAGATAGTAAACATACTTTACTAAAAGGCTATTTGAACATCTTGTCAATTTCTGCTTGGCCGTAGGTGTATTTTTTGCCACAGAAGTGACAGCAAACCTCAATTTGACCTACTTCGTCAATGATGTTTTGCGCCTCTGCTTTGCCAAGTCCCTTTACAACGTTGTTAATTTTGCGCTTACCGCAGTTGCATTTGTAGGTAACCTCTTGAGTTTCGGTAAACACTGGGTTGAACTCGCCAAAGAAACGGCGTATTACTTGCTCGGCTGTGGAGCCGTCAAATTGGTAGCTCATTTCGTCCATTGCGTACATAACCGTTTCCAAACGGAACAAAAGGTCCTCGGGACAGTTGGGCATTACTTGTACAAACACACCACCAGCCGAACGGCACTTGCCATTGTGCAATCCCACACCAAGTGTTACACCACAAGGTTGTTGTTCGCTTGTAGCAAAGTAGTAGGCAAAGTCGGAGGCAATTTCGCCACTGATAATTTTGGACGTACCAACGTAAGGTTGTTTGAGACCCAAATCTTTGATGACGGTAATTGCGCCATCGCGACCAACTGCTGCGCCAACGTCCAAGTGACCGTCCTCGCGCAAGGTTGTTTCTACCACGGGATTGGCAACAGTTCCCTTTACGTGACCACTTCCATCAGCGCAAACTGTAATTGTTCCAAGTGGGCCACCACCGTTGATGGTTGCAGTAAGGTAGTCGTCTGTGTTTTTAAGTTCCTTGCCCATAAGTGCAGCCATTGTAAGCGCACGTCCAAGCGCAGCAGCTGCTACGGGGGAAAGGTTATGTATTTTGATAGCTTTGTTTACAAGGCTTTTGCTTTCTACTGCCGAAATGATAACGGCGTTTTCGATAATAGCTTTTGTAAGAATTGATGCCATAGTTGTAACTCCATTGAAAGTTGTAACAAAAAATTAGTTGTTGATTGCGTAAAAGGTGATACGTAAGCTGTCTGCTTGAAGTGGTTTGCCGTAGTCGGCAGTAACTTCCACAAGGGTAAAACCAGCATCTTGCAAACACTGTTGTACAAACTGTTGAGTGTGGATGTACTGGGTGTGGCTTTCGTCACTGCGAGTGTAGGTGTTGCCACACTTGGTAAACATTGTCAAGTTCATTGTGACGGAGTTTTGCCCCAAGGTGTTTGTCCAAAGCAACGTTTTGTTTTGGTCATCTACGT
>JAFTNE010000226.1 GCA_017452035.1 Clostridia bacterium | reverse complement strand
TAACTTGCCAATGTCAACAAACCGATACAAATACCTTCCAAAACAATGTGCAATGCCAAGTTGTTAGCGAAGAAACCTTCTGTCTTTGGACGTGGTTTTTGTAGCATGATTTCGTCATCAGGAGCTTCCATACCCAAACCAAATGCTGGAAGTGAGTCGGTAACAAGGTTGATCCACAATAGGTGAATACTTGCAAGAGGGATACCAAGTTCCCAAGCGTGGTTACCTGTTCTTGTTGCAAAACCTGTGATGAGTGTTGCAAGCAAAATTGTCAAAACTTCACCAATGTTACTGGAAAGAAGGTATTTAACGCACTTACGGATGTTGTCGTAGATACCACGGCCTTGTTTTACAGCCTTAATAATGGTGGAGAAGTTGTCGTCTGTCAAAATCATGTCGGCAGCTTCTTTGGATACGTCTGTACCAGTAATACCCATTGCGCAACCGATATCAGCCTTTTTGAGAGCTGGCGAGTCGTTTACGCCGTCACCTGTCATAGCAACAACTTTGCCATGCGCTTGCCAAGCGTTAACAATACGAACCTTGTCCTTTGGAGCAACACGTGCATAAACGGAGAACTCTGCAATGTGTTCCATAAGTTCTTCATCACTCATAGCGTCCAATTCTTCACTGGAAACAGCGCGTTGACCTTCGTCAAGGATACCAAGTTGTTTTGCAATTGCGCTTGCAGTGATGATGTTGTCACCAGTAATCATAATGGTGCGAACGCCAGCTTTACGTGCAACGCGAATAGCATCGATAACTTCTGGACGTGGTGGGTCAATCATACCAACAAGGCCGATAAGTTCCATGTCGTGCTCAAGGCTGTCGTTAACTTCGGGCATCTCGTCAAACACTTTGATACCAAGTGCCAAGCAACGCAATGCGCGTGTAGACATGGATATGATACCTTCTTCAACGCCAGGCAACACTTCGGTGTTAATAACGCGTTTGAGCATGATGTCTGGTGCGCCCTTTGTGATGGAAACGTACTTACCGTTGAGCTTTACAACAACTGTCATAAGTTTACGATCGCTATCAAATGGAATTTCGCCAACACGTTCAATGCCGGAAATATCAACGCCGTACTTGTTGTTGAGTTCAATCAAAGCTGTTTCAGTTGGGTCACCAATACGCTTTTCAACGCCGTCAATAACTTCAATTTTAGCATCACAGCAAAGAGCAAAGTGAGAGATAAGTTCGTGGTTGCTTTCGTCAAGGTCACTCAAAAGGCTAAGTTTACCATTGTCGTAAACTTCCAAAACGGTCATTTTGTTTTGTGTCAAAGTACCAGTTTTGTCGGAGCAAACAATACTTGTAGAACCAAGAGTTTCAACTGCGGGCAATTTTTTAACAATTGCGTTTTCCTTTACCATCTTTTGAACGCCGATGGACAAAACGATTGTAACAACAGTTGCCAAGCCTTCGGGTACGGCTGCAACAGCCAACGATACTGCCAACTTAAAGCAGTCTACGATAGATTCGGTGCTACCACCTTCTACCAACAACCAGTCCAAAAGGAACACGCCAACGCAGATAAAGATGGAGATGATACCAATTGCTTTACCAACTTGCGCAAGTTTGTCTTGAAGTGGTGTGGTTGTCTTCTTTTGAGAGTTAAGCATACCAGCAATTTTGCCGATTTCCGTTTCCATACCAACTGCTGTAACAACGGCCTTTGCGCGACCTGCAGTGATAAATGTGGAGCTAAACAGCATGTTTTTACGGTCACCAAGCGCTGTAACGTCATCTGTGATGGTGTCAACAAACTTGTTTACTGGCAAACTTTCGCCTGTCAAAGCTGATTCGTCAACTTGCAAGTTAACTGCATCAATCAAACGGGCATCTGCTGGGATAAAGTCGCCTGCCTCTACCAAGATGATGTCGCCAACAACAAGTTCACTGCTAGGGATTTGGTCTACTTGTCCATTACGGATAACCTTGCAGTTAGGCGAAGACATCTTTTTCAACGCTTCTAACGATTTTTCCGCCTTGCTTTCTTGAACAACACCCAAAATGGCGTTGAGCATAACAACGACAAAGATAACCAAGCTCTCGACCCATTCGTGTGGGTCAACAATCAACGAAACTACTGCAGCAATCAACAAAATGATGATCAAAACATCTGCAAATTGTTTCAAGAACTTGACAATCCAAGGCTCTTTTTTGTTTTCTTGCAGTTCGTTAAGGCCGTGTTTTTCACGACTGGCTGTAACTTGATCGGCAGTCAAGCCATCCTTAACGTTGGATTGTAGTAATTCTACAACCTCAGCGCTACTTTTTTTGTACATAGTGTACCTCCAGTTTTATTGTTGCAATTAAAAAAACCCTATGCGAGTTGTCGCACAAGGTCTTGCAAAATCAAAATTGATTGTTACGACCGAACTTGCGTTGTGATGACGACCGCAACTAAGCACAAAGCTTCTGCTACTCCCCTTTGGTGTAGAGTATTTTCAATTGTCGGTAAGTATTATATATTATTTCCAATACGTTGTCAAACCAAAATGGAAATTTTGTGATTGAGAAATTTGCATATTTTGTAAAATTGATGCGTTTACGATAAAGTTTGCGCTATATTTGCAACATTAATGTTATTGATTGAAAATTTGTAAAGCATGTTTGTGGTGTTTTTGCAAAGAAACTTATGCAAAACAACAAACTCTGTGCAAAATCGACAAACATTTTGCCGTTGATGTTTGTGCAACGGAACAAATGTGTCAACAACCAAAGTACAACAAACGCGTCAACAAAAAGTTGACCAAAGTGAGGTAGTTATGAAGGCTTTTGCAGTAGTGGTAATTATCGTGGCATTTTTAGTAGTGGTATTTTGCGCGCCAGCAACGTCAAACGAGCAGTTTTTGCGCGTACATATTCGTGCTGATAACAATGATGATGCCCATCAACAGGTAAAGTACGCTGTAAAAAATGCAGTGGTCAACTACCTTGCGCCACATCTATCCAATGCCACGACCAAGCAAAAAGCCATGCAAATTGTCAAGGACCAGCTAAAAAACATCCAACAGGTGTGCAACCAAACTTTGCAAGATAACGGTTTTAGCTACCAAGCAACCGTAAAACTTTGCCAAGAAAGTTTTCCCGATCGCACCTACAATGGAGTAACTCTACCACAGGGTGTGTATGACGCGCTTATCATTGAGTTAGGCAGTGGACAGGGCAACAATTGGTGGTGCGTTGTGTACCCACCACTGTGTTTTGTTGGTGGCGAAAATAACGGCACAAATACCATTGTTTTTAGGAGCAAATTGATGGAAATCATCAACCAGTGGATGTCGCAACATAACCAATGAAGTACCCGAAATTGCCAGTGATGTCTAACAACAACTAAAAACACTGCAAACCCAAAGGGATGTTGTAAAACAACAGTGATGTTAAGGCAACTAAGGACACAAAACAACAGGGGTAAAACGACTATTTAACAGTACATCTGCAAACAATAATGCAACAAACAAGTAGTATGTTTCGCGAGCATATTGTAAGATGTTTTGCCCATCTTACGTTAAAAAAATATTCACTGCGTTACTTAACTAAAAACTTGATATATTAAACTAAACAAGCATTATGCACAAGATATTTCTGCCCAATATTGCGCAAAAATACCCCTGTGTGTGGTGCTTTTTGCATACTTTGTTGCAACAAAGGCATACTAATGTAAAATGTTCAAGGAGGATATTTTTGTGTCAACAACAAAAAAAGTAAAACTTACTGCCTTTGTTTTGGCCTTTGTAACCATAGTGACTGTGGCTTTTGCAGTAGCATTGCCAAAGGCTGATGCCGCAGTAATAAAGGTGGGTTCGCGTGGTCAAACTGTACGAACAATCCAAACCAAGCTCAAACGTTGGGGCTACTACAAAGGTAGTGTAGATGGTATTTTTGGCAGTCAAACAAAGTCTGCCGTGCAGTACTTTCAGCGCAAAAATGGTCTTACGGCTGATGGTATCGTGGGCAAAGCAACAGCAAAAGCACTGGGTATTTCCCTTTCAGGAACTACAAGTGGCTCTACCAGCGCAGGTAACATTTCCAACTCCGACTTGTACCTACTTTCTTGCTGTGTGTACGGCGAGGCGCGTGGCGAAAGCTACACAGGCAAGGTTGCCGTGGCAGCTGTGGTGCTAAATAGGGTAAAAAATAGTCAGTTTCCCAATACTATTTCCGGCGTAATTTACCAAAGGGGAGCATTTACCTGTGTTGCTGACGGACAAATCAACCTGGGTACTAATGACGAGTGTACTCGCGCAGCGCAAGACGCGTTGAACGGCTGGGACCCATCTGGTGGCGCACTGTACTACTTTAACCCCAAAACTGCAACCAGCGCGTGGATTTGGTCACGTCCACAGCTTGTGACAATTGGTCGTCACATCTTTTGTGCGTGAGGTGAAACATGGTAAAAAGTAGCAATGTAAAATCTTTTTGGATAGCATTTTTTGCAATTTTGTCACTACTTGCTTTGTCGTGGGGCGTTTGGTATGCCGTCACTACCGAGGCTCGCATCAAAAGCATCAAAATGTCCGTTGTGGATGACGAAAACGTCTACAAAATTGCAGTGGAAAACGCCCAAAAGCAAAGCTTGTATCTCACATGTGATGCATTGAAAAATGCTGATGCAAATCTTGGCAAGGTGGCAGTTTCTCACAACCCAAAGCACCAGGCTGAACTGTTGGCAGACGTTGCCATTTGCGCAAGCGAAGTAAGCAACCAGCTTGCCAATTTGCCTATCGAAAAGGGAGACGTGCTTGCCAAGTGTGAAAAGTTTGCCAACCAAACGCAAGACTACGCCACCTACCTTGTGGGCCGTCTTGCAAGTGGCAACCAAATGGAACTTTCCGAGCGAACAGCGCTCAAAAACTTGCAACGTGTCGCAAAAAACATGTACAACGTACTGCAAAAATATGCCGAAAGTGATGGCGCGATGTTCATCACAAACGGCACGGGTATGGATGGTGTTGGAAATCTTACGGATATGCTTGGCTCAGCCGAGGATGATGCTTTTACTTACGAAAAACTTATTTACGATGGCCCTTTTTCCGACTCCGTTGCCAAAAAAGAGCTTACCTGTGGCAAAAAAATAAGCCACCAAAAGGGTAGTGAAATTGTCAAAAAGTACTTTGGCGAAAACAAGTTTGTGCGCGAGATAGCGCAAAAATGTCCACTGTACGTTTACCAAACGAAAAACGGCGAAGTCACATTGACAAGTGGTGGCCAAGTTGTTGAGTACGACAGCACCCAAACCTTTGCTGGTACAAAACAGTTGGATGGCAAAGCGTGCATCCAAAAGGCAGAGGAGTTTTGCAAAAAACTCGGTTACAACGTCAAGGGCATTTGGGTAAGTAACGTGCAGGACTACGTTACCTACGTCAACTGCGCAACAGTAATTGACGATGTCATTGTCTACCCCGAGCTAATCAAAGTGGCAGTGGATACAAGTAACGGCAACGTGGTTGGGTTGGAGGCAAAAAGCTACCTAATCAACCACCAACAACGTAACGTAAACTTTGGCAAAAAGACACAAGATGAGTGCCAAAAGCAACTGGACAAAGACCTGCGTGTTACCAACGTTGCAAAAAGCTTGGTGGAAATCAAAGGTAAGGAGCACTTTGCATATGAGTTTGAGTGTACCGATGGCACAAACCAATACTACGTGTACGTGGATAGCCATACCGGAGAAGAAGTACAAATTTTCAAAGTGATAGCCAACACCGAAGGCCACACAGTGATGTAGCAAATAACTAACGACCACAGGTCATCCCTACATTGTTGATATACAAAATGTGTATTAATATCGTAGGGGAGGCTATCAGCCTCCCGTAGCTCCAACGAGTGTCCGTGTTTGTAGGGGAGGCCACCAGCCTCCCGTATACAACTATTTGCCATTTCTAACGGGAGGATACTCTTCCCTACAAATAAATCGCACAAAAAAATGGGACGGAAAATTCCGTCCCATCAAAAAT
This sequence comes from Clostridia bacterium, assembly GCA_017452035.1. GTDB lineage: Bacteria > Bacillota > Clostridia > Christensenellales > CAG-314 > Fimimonas. The sequence continues at coordinate 5,359 of JAFTNE010000226.1, read as the reverse complement.
TTTATGTAATTTTTACTTTGAGATTTTGGTATAAAACCTAATCTAATTAAGCACCGTAAACCCAAGCAACTGCACCTTGGAGAGATGTGTTTGCACAACCGATGATTGTCATCAATGTTGCGTTTACAAGAGCTGCAAGCCATGCATTGCCTGTCTTGAGGTAAATACGACGTGCCATTACTGTAGCGATAGCGATGGATGGAACCATTGGGAAACCGTGGATGAAGTGCATTGGGTTACCAAAACCGTTACCTGTAATGTTGTGAGGCATGATACCATTGTTGATGAAGTAGCTGTTGCTGTACCAAATGAGAATCATGAAACCAGCAACGTTGAATACTACGTTGATTGCTGTTGTAGCCCATTCTGGAAGGTCTTTTACTCTGTAACCTTGAGCAAGAGCTGCCATTACAAGGTAGTAAACGAAGAAGAATGGGATGTACTTAACCATGCTTGCAAGTTTAGTGGGGTTGAATGTTCTTGGACCGAATACCCAAACTTGGTGTTGAACGCATGTTGTCTTCCAGATGAAGTCAACTGTACCGTAGAAGATTGCAACAAGGATAACAGCAAGACCAAGAGTCTTGAGGATGTTGCCAACACTGCGGATTTTGAAACCAGCAAATGGATGTTCATCGTGAGCTGCAAAGTCATCGCCGTATTTAACAACGTTGATGATGTGGTTTACAAGCCAGATCAATCCAGTTACGATCAAAGCGAAGATTGCGCACATGATACCCCAAGCAGCCATCTTACCCATGTTATAATAGATGAAACCTTCTGCGCCGTTATCAAGGAGTTTGTCAAGACCAAGCTTGCCGTACCAGTTGCCACCGTCAACGAGGTTATTGAAGGAAACAGCACCAAAGATTGTTGTAAGGAGACCACCAAGCCAGTAACTTACGTGCTTGCGAGGACGTGTGAGGAGAATTGGAGCTTCTGCTGGTTCGCCCTTCAAGGATGCGAACAACTTTGTTTCAAGCAACAAATCAAGGATAGGAAGAAGCATTGCAAACAAACCAAGGATTCCGATGCCGGAGAATACTTCTTTGAGCCACCATGTTTGGTTTGTAGGAGCAATATATCTGTAACCATCAACTTTACCAAATGTATTGTAGAAGAAGTCTGTGATGTTAGCTGCTGTGATTGTGGAGCAGTGGTTCATTGGGTGAGTTTCTGGAGCGGAGTAAACAGCACGGAGAGATGTTGTTGCATTGTAGAGAGCTTCGCCCTTGTTAGCTACGGAAACAAGTTTACGTCCGTTTGGTTGAGCGATAAGTTTGCCGTTAGCATAGATACCACCATTTACTGTTGCCCAATCATCAGATTGAGTTGGTTCAGCGCCACGTGTGAATGTGTAAGCTTGTTGGGATTCGAGGTACCAGTATGTGTTAGCTTCTGTTGTAAGAGCGTAGTATGCTTTACCCTTAACGTATTTTTCAGCTTTTACGTAAGAGTCACCCTTCTTAACATAGTAGTCAGCATAGTTTTCTTCTGTAACTAAGAAGTTGTCTTGACGAACGTATTCTGGTTGTTTAAGTGTGCTTGGGAAGAAGAATTCGTCTGCAAGTGCCTTAAATACAGCCATACCTTTTACGTTTGGAGCAACTGCCTTGGAAGGATCTGTCTTATTTGCTGGTGGAATGTTAGCTTGGATAAGGAATCCAGAAACGATACCCATGTTTTTACCAGCATTGAAGTTAGCAGCTGTTTGTGTACCTTCGAAACGACCGTCCAAAGAGTGAACAGTAGTTGTGGAGCCACCACCCATTGAGTGACCAGAAACAGCGATTCTTTCTTTGTCAACTTCTGGAAGGTTGTAGAGATATTTAGCTGCGCTCAAGTGGTTGCTACCATTCCAACCTGAAAAGCTGTTTGTAGCTGTTTCGTTGTGACCGTGACCTGGTTGGTCAATAATGATAACAACGTAACCACGACGAACTGCTTCGATAGCGTTTTGGATTTGCATTTCACGGTTGTTGAACAAACCATGAGAGAAAACTACGCCTGGACGAGAACCTGGTTTAGCATTTTTTGGTCTGAACAAAGTACCAACTACAACTTGACCTTTTACAGGGTAAGTTTTTGCTTCGGTTTCACCATCATCGGTTGCTACCAAAGAGATTTCGCCGTCGTTTGTTACATTGCGCAAATCTTCAACGGTGTAACGCCATCCATCTGTTTGGATGAGGGAACCCATGATAGTTGCAACCAAAACAACGGCAACACAAATTGCCAATGTGATCAGAACACGTTTTCTATGTGCGCCTTGACCTTGAACTTGATCTGACATTATCAAATTCCTCCTTAAAAAAATTTTTTAATATATACCTGTTCACTCTGCGTGAACAAAAAGTATCAAAACATATTGTTAATAAAATTACTCGTTTATAGGTAAAATAAAAAGCAAGCATGTAATAAATGTATGTAGTTGATAGGACCTTTTACATATATAATCGATGCTTGCTAACCTTTGAAAGAACTGTTTATTTCAGCTTTTATTCAACTTGAAATCATTATACAAGAATTTTTATTAGAAATCAATACCCTTTTTTAATTTTTTTTATTTTTTTTACAAAATTTTGCAAAAAGTTTGTTGGGGTAATATCTCAACTATGTTATAAAGCTATTATTTTTTGGCAGTGGCTAAAAATCTTGTAGTCACTTGACTGTTTGTAATGGTTGCTATATAATAATGATATTGTCAACTGATTAAAATTATATATAATATATCAGTACAAAATTTGCTAAAATTTTCAAGGAGAATACGCCATGTCCTACACAAACAGAAAGGAAATCCCCGAAAAATATAAATGGGATCTCTCCCACATTTTTGCAACCCCTGCCGATTGGGAAAATCGCTTTGTGGAAATGTCCACCAAGTACCAAGATTTGGCTGCTTACCAAGGCAAACTTGGCAATAAAGCAACCTTGCTTGAATTTATGAAGAAAAGTGACGAGTACGATTTGCACCTCAGCCAACTGTATTGCTACGCATTTATGAGCTACAACGAGGACGCTCAAGACGGCGAAAGTCAAGCGCGTTTCATGCGTGTGTACAGCTTGCTTACAACCTACTCTGCTGCAACAGCATTTGTATCCCCCGAGCTTTCCTCTCAACCGGACGAATACCTCAAAGATTGCATTGCTGACCCAGATTTTTCCGACTACGACGTGCAACTTCAAAGCATTTTGGATGGCAAAGCGCACATTTTGTCTGCCGAGGAAGAAAAGTTGATGGCAAACGTTGGCGCGTTCAGTGGACAATTTCAAGAAGTATTCAATCGTTTGGACAGTGGCGACATCAAGTTTGATAGCATCATGGTAGATGGCAAGGAAGTTCAACTTGGTCACGGTACATACAGTATGTGTTTGCAACACAAGGACCAAGAAGTTCGCCGTCAAGCTTTCCAAACTTACTACAAAGGTTACATTGACAAAATCAACACACTTTCCGGCTTGTACGAAGGTAGTGTAAAAGCCGATTGGTTCCGTGCAAAATCTCGCAAGTTCAATTCCACAATGGAGATGGCACTTTTCAACGAGCAAGTAGACAAAGCCGTTTACGACAACCTTATCAAGTGCATGCACACAAGCTTTGAGCCTTTGCACAACTACATTGGTCTGCGCAAACGTTTGATGGGTGTAGAAACACTTCACATGTACGACTTGTACACGTCCATCTTTGAAGATGCAGATATCTCCTGCGAGTACGAAGAGGCTTGCGAACTTGTTTTGAAGGGCCTTGAACCACTTGGCGAGGACTACTTGGAAGTTGTTCGTCACGCATTTGCTAATCGTTGGATTGACGTTCACGAAACACCAACAAAGCGTAGTGGTGCTTACTCTATGGGAGTATCGGGCGTTCACCCATACATGCTTTTGAACTACCAAAAGACCACTCACGACATCTTTACAATTGCACACGAAATGGGCCACTCCATGCACTCCTATTACAGTAGCAAAAACCAACCTTTGGCAAAGGAAGGTTACAAAATTTTTGTTGCCGAAGTTGCATCTACGTGTAACGAAGTGTTGCTGTTGAAGTATCTTCTTAAAACAACAACGGACGAAAAGGTTAAAAAATACCTTCTTCAATACTACCTTGATATGCTCCGTACAACAATGTACCGTCAAGCAATGTTTGCTGAGTTTGAGCAAATCTCACACGACATTGTAGAAAAGGGTCAACCTCTAACAGCTGACGTTATGTGCCAAAAGTACTTGGAACTCAACAAAATGTACTACGGTGAGCATGTTGAACACGACAAGGAAATTGCCTACGAATGGGCGCGTATTCCTCACTTCTACCGTGCGTTTTACGTTTACAAGTACTCCACAGGTATTATCTCTGCCGTTTGCATTGCCGAAAAGATTTTGAGCGAAGGCGAACAAGCCCTTGCCAACTACAAAAAGTTCCTTGGTCTTGGTGGCAGTATGGACCCAGTTAGCGAACTTAAAGTTGCTGGCGTAGACCTTACAAGCGAAGAACCTTTCCAAATTGTTGCAAAATCCTTTGCTGATACGTTGGCTGAGTTGGAAGAACTTTGCAAATAATGTTTCCTTTGCTCCATTAGTTTTTCAAATCTCAACACAATATCTAACAAACTATAAGGGTAATTTGTTCCGTTTGGACAAATTACCCTTTTTTACTATTGAAAATTGCATATTGCTGTGGTATAATTATTTAGTTACAATACAAAACGAGGTGTATTATGGGTAAAATTTCAACGTTACCACGCTATTTGCGTGTGCTGATTATTGTTGGCATTGTAATTGGCGTAATTGGTATCATTATTGGTGCATTGTGTATCCATGTGGCTACGTTTCGCAAAAACTACTTTGGCGAAAAAATCCCCGACTACGTCAAACTCTCCGAGCAAACAGGTCCACAACCTTTGCGCGCAGTGGGACGTGGTATCTACGACAAAACTGGCAAGCGTGTTGCGCTGAAAGGTATCGGCTTTGGCAACTGGTTTTTGCAAGAACAATTCTTTTCGCCTGTTGGCATTGGCGCTGAACTAAAAAAGGACGGTTCTTTTGCCAAGGTTAGCTACCAAGGCGTTGTGGAAAGTTACAAGGAAACCTTCCAAGACGAAGTTGTCCAACTTATGCTCGACAACCCAAATCTTACCGAGCAACAGGTAAAAGATTTGTGGGAAATGTACTACGACAATTATATTCAAGAGGAAGATTTTGCCAACGTCAAGAGCTTTGGTTTGAATACAATTCGTTTGCCAGTGTACTTCCGTAACTTTATGGAAGGCCCAGATGACGAGCATTTGGTTATGCGTGATGACGCTTTTGTGCGTTTGGATTGGTTTTTGGAAATGTGCAAAAAGTACGATTTGTACGCTAT